>NZ_JAJQRC010000085.1:0-2544 GCF_046533115.1 Treponema sp. TIM-1 | reverse complement strand
AGAATAAAATGCCATGCATTTTATTCTAATTGCTTATGCAATAAGGAAATAACATGACCAATCGGTCATGTTATTTCTGCGCGGGTCCTTAAGGACGCCGCAGTCGTTTGGCGATAGCGCCGGTAAATTCCCAGGAATCCAGGACCCGGGGGGGGGCAGGGGAGGCGAGGCGGGCTAAATCCCCGGGCATATCTCCCTCCTCAATGGTCCTCAGGGTGGCCGCTTCCAGGTTTTTGGCAAAGGCCCCCAGTTCCGGGGTGTGATCCAACTCCGCCCGTTTCGCCAAAGCGCCGGTCCAGGCAAAGATCAGGGCCGCCGGGTTGGTGCTGGTCCGTTCCCCCTTTTGCCAGCGGTAGTAGTGCTGCTGCACCGTGCCGTGGGCGGCCTCGTATTCCACCGCCCCCGAGGGAGAAACCAGGACGCTGGTCATCATGGCCAGGCTTCCGGCGGCGCTGGCCACCATGTCGCTCATCACATCCCCGTCGTAGTTTTTACAGGCCCAGAGGAACCCTCCCTCCCCTTTAACAACCCGGGCCACGGCATCATCAATGAGAGTATAAAAATAACTTACCCCCGCGGCGGCGCATTGCGCTTTGAATTCGGTTTCGTAAACCCGGTTGAAAAGCTCCTTGAAGCGGCCGTCGTAGATTTTGGAAATCGTATCCTTGGCGGCAAACCAAACCGGGAGTTTTTCATCCAGGGCATAGAGAAAACAGGATCGGGCGAAATTTTCAATCGATCCGTCCAGATTGTGCATACCCTGCACAATACCGGGCCCCTCCATCTCGGCCACGATCTGCCGCTGCTGCTCCCCCTCCCGGGGGGTATAGACCAGTTCCACCCTGCCCGGACCGGGAATGGCCATTTCGGCGTTTTTATACACATCCCCATAGGCATGACGGCCGATGACAATGGGCTTCTTCCAGGTCGAGATCGACGGCTTAATCCCGGAAACGATTATGGGTTTTCGGAACACCGTACCGTCCAGGATGGCCCTGATGGTGGCATTGGGACTGGGGTAGAGATTTTTAAGGTTATATTCGGTCCTTCGGGCGGCGTTGGCGGTGATGGTGGCGCATTTCACCCCTACCCCCCGGCGGGCTATGGCCCGGGCAGATTCCACCGTAACCGCATCATGGGTGGCATCCCGGTTTACCAGTCCCAAATCGTAATATTCGGTTTTCAGATCCACATAGGGGAGGATCAGTTGTTCCTTAACCAAGGCCCACAACACCCGGGTCATTTCATCCCCGTCAAGTTCAACCACCGGATTTTTCATGCCGATCTTTGCCGCCATGCTAACCTCCAAAAAATTTTCCTGCGGGCCCGTCCCAAACCCGGTTGGGCAGGGAATTGGCCCCGGGGCCGGGTTTGTTTCCCTAGGGGTTCCCTTTTTCCGAACCGGCCCGGTACTGAGAAAGGGTGCCGATTCTGCTTAGGCTTGACAAGGGGCCGGTCACCCTCTTGACAAAACAAGAAAAAAATGGTATAATTTAAAAGGAATTTTTGTATACTAAAAATTCTTTCATATAGATTGGGAAAAAAGAATGGAAAAAAGTATAGTGCATCAGGAGAGGTGTTTTTCTGCTATCTTAAACAATGTACATGACGGAATCGTTGCCATAGATCAACAGTTATTGACGAGGTTTATAAACCGCGCCGCGGAGCGGATGAGCGGCTGGACCTACGAGGAGGCTGAAGGAAAGAACATATTGCGGGTCCTCAACCTTATCGAATCCCAAAATCTGTTTCCCCTGGTGCCCCACGGACTACCCGTGGATGAAACCCCCCGGCTTTTTAGGAATGTGATTTTAAAAAGCCATACCGGCGAGACTTTTATTGTGGAGGGCTCCATTACCAAAATTCAATCCGCCGATGACAACCAACTTTCCGGATATGTGATGGTTTTTCGGGATACGAGCGAAATGAAAAAACTATCCGCCATCGTTGAATTTCAGACCAGCCATGATACCCTAACCGGCCTCTTGAACCGGGATAGCTTTGTCCCAAAACTTCAGGAAATTCTGGAGGATCTGCAAAGAAATGCCGGCTCCCATGTCCTTTTAGGGTTTGATATCGACCAGTATCAACAGATCTGTCACGGCAACGAAGTCGTGGCGGGGGATGAACTATTGCGGGAAGTTGCCGATATTATTTGTACCCATATACAGAGGAGTGATATATCCGCCCGGTTTCGGGATGACATATTCGCTTTTATCCTGCGGGATTGTACCATCGAGGAGGCGGTACGGGTGGCCGAACGGCTCCGGAAAACGGTTCGCGAATTCCGGTTTATCTGCGGCGGCGCCACCTATCGTATCTCGTTAAGCATGGGACTTTTGGCCTTGACCGATGCCCACACCGACCCCAAGGATATTCTACAAAAGGTGGATCTGGCCTGCAGCGAAGCCAAACAACAGGGCGGAGACCGGCTCGTTATATACGAGGAGGAAAGGACCCGCGCAGAAACAATATGACCGAATGGTCATATTGTTTCTTTATTGCGTAAGCAATTAGAATAAAATGCCCTGCATTTTATTCTTG
>NZ_JAJQRC010000084.1:0-2956 GCF_046533115.1 Treponema sp. TIM-1 | reverse complement strand
GCCCCTTGGGGCGGAACCAAGGGTATGTACCCTGAGTCAAATACCTTATGAGAACAACATACCCCGACCGCTTGCGGCGGGGTTGTTGATTGGAGGGCGGGGCAATAATTGACGCCCTTGTGCCAAAACAGTATGCTGATCCCATGTTTTCTGTCCGGGTGGAAGCCGATTTCGCGGCGGCCCATTTTTTAAGCCATTATCACGGTAAATGTGAAAATCTCCACGGTCATAACTACCGGGTCCGGGTCTGGGTCCGGGGTACGGAATTGGACGAGGGGGGGATGCTGGTTGATTTTGGGGTGCTCAAGCAAAAACTTCGGGAGCTTATCGCCGGTTTGGATCACACCAATCTTAATGACAAGCCGGAATTTAAAAACGATCCCAGCGCCGAACGGATCGCCCGCTTTATTTTCAAAAGCCTTGAGGAGCTGTTACCGAAGGTTTCGGTTGATCCCCGCCTGCTTTGGGCGGTGGATGTTTACGAAACCCCCACCAGCATGGCCCGGTATGAAAAGTAGACCGCTCCGCGGTCAATTACGTGAGAAGAAGGTTACGGCGCTTCCTCTCCAAAGACCACCGCGGTAAAGGTGTAAAGCTGGGCTCCCGGCTCGTCGTAGGAATGGGGGGGGAGTCCGGCCTTGATACAGATATAGTCCAGGTATCTGTCCAAGTCCCAGCCCTGTTCCACCGGGACCTGGGGGAGCAATACCCCGGACCTGCCCCGGTGGACCAGGTAGAGGCCATGAAGGCCCACCCGGACCAAACGGGGATCGGAACAGGCTTCCAGGGGGGAGAGAGCGGAGATCTCAATGGTACAAGCCGGCCATTCGGTCCGGCTGAGGGGAGGAAACCGGGGATCCCCAAAGGCGGCTTCACCGGCCATGATCCGGACGGTTTTTTCCAGGGCATCGGAGGCGATCATCCTGCCGATACAGCCCCGCAGTTCCTTTCCCCGGTGGAGCGTTACAAAGGCTCCGCAGGGTTTGGTCAGGGCGGAAGTCCCCTCCCGGATGGCCGCTGCCAGTTCCGCCCCCCGTTTATATTCCGGCGGCCGCTGTTCCAAGGCGGCGCTGATGGTTTCCCGGGCATCGGCTAAAAGCGCTTCCCGCTCCTGCGGGGTTATGGTTAAATTCATCTTTTTCGCCCCCTTATGCAAAGAAAGCATACTATAGAGGGCCGGATACCCGCAAGGACTTGCCCCGGAGCGCTTGTGCGTCCCCGATGATCTCTGTTATTTTAGAACCGGCTCAATTATCTGTTTTTTGGAGGGTTTCGTATGAGTAAGCGAATTGCGGTATTGGGAAGCAGTGGGGGGAATCTCTTCAATCAGGGCGGCGCCGATCCGGTGGTGATGCTCAAAGAAATATCCACCCAGGCGGATTCGGCGGGGATTTCGGTGGGCTATGTCCAGTTCGTAGGGGCGTCGAGTACCATGGACAGAATCCAGCAGACAGCCAAATCCCGGTTGTATTATATGGAAGAGGGAGCATTGCGGCAGTCTGAGGAAAAAACCCTGCAAGAGATCAATGTCCTCGCGGCCAAACTGGACGAAGAAATCGCCGCAAAGATCGGCGATGGCGAAATTGACGGCCTTATTCTTCTAAGCTGCGATCCCAAGGGGGTAAACAGCAAAAGCATTAGGGCTGCCGCCGAAAAGAAAATCCCGATGGTCGGGACCGGCGGATCTTCCATGGCGGCGGCCCGGTCCCTGGGGGGTAACATCATTTCCGCTTCGGGCACCACCGGTACCACCAATCGTACCAGGGCGATTTCCTTTATTACGGTGCTGGCAAAAGAGTGGAACTTGAAATATGCTCCCATTATCGGAAAAACCGGAGACAGCGCGATAATACAGGGCAATGTGTGGAAGCGGATTAATTTCAGGGGCATCATGATGGCTTCGCTTCCCGGTTTTATCGCCATGGCGCTTTTGCTTGCCTTGAGCAAAATCCCGCCCCTGGGCAGCCTGAGCGCGGTTTTCGATGCGCTTATAGCGGCCCTGCCGGTTATCCTCGCGGCAATAGCGGCCAAGCAGATTTCGGGCCTGGATGAAGTCGGCATAGTAGCCGGTATTGTGGGCGGCGTTATGGCGGTGGACGGCGGCATTATTGGCGGTCTTATAACCGGCATTATCGCCGGTATTTTTGCCTACTACATCATCACCTTCTGTTTTAGACACAAGATTCCGGGGACCACCGCGAATATCGCGGCAGGGGGCATCGCCGGCCTGCTTGCGGGTTTGGTTGGCAAATTCGCGATAGCCCCGATAGCCCTTCTCCTCGGCGGCCTCGTAAAAACCATTATCGAAGTGGCTTTAGAATACAACGCGATTCTGGCCGGCGCCTTCGCGGGTTTCAGTATCTGGTTTGCCATCATAGGCGGCGTCTACCATGCCGTTATACTTCCCATCATCCTCCTCGAAATGGAAAGCACCGGCAACAGCTTTCTGGGCTGTATTGATATGTGCTGCCTGGTTTTGGTCAGCGCCGGCATCATGCTGGCCAACATAGTGTTCCCGAAACAAAAAAGCGATCCCGCAGTATCGCTACCCGGTCTTATCATCAATCTCTGTTTCGGAACCTTCGTAGAGGCGGCCTATCCGTTTATGTTTTCCAGTAAATTGGTATTTGCCAGTGCGATAATCGCCGCCACGGTCGGCGGGGCCTTTGTGGGGGTCTTCCAGTTACGGGCTACCGCTTATCTGCCCACCTTCGTGGCCCCTACGGTCTCCAACAAGCCGGTCCTCTTTATTATCTGTATGCTGCTCTCCATGGCCGCAGCGTTTATATTAACCGGCATAAGCAATCAGATTGATAAGAAAAAGGCGGGTAAAGCGGATCTGACCGAATGAAGCACCCAGGAGTAAGGACCCGCGCGAGAATAAAATGCCATGCATTTTATTCTAATTGCTTATGCAATAAGGAAATAACATGACCAATCGGTCATGTTATTTCTG
>NZ_JAJQRC010000083.1:0-3123 GCF_046533115.1 Treponema sp. TIM-1 | reverse complement strand
CAAAAATAACTTGCCCAAAAGGGCAAGTTATTTCGTTATTGCGTAAGCAATTAGAATAAAATGCATCGCATTTTATTCTTGAACAGTTCCTTATGCTCATTTAATTGACCGCAGCGCTATCTGCTTCGTGGTCGAATTCTCTTTCTTCCCCTCCCCCGGCTTTTCCCTTGTGGGCCAGGGATGCCAGCAACTCGTCAATGCTGTCCCGGTCAACGCTCATGGCGAGGCTGGGGTAGAGGATGATTATCCCCTCCATGTCGGACAGGTCCGGGGAATTAACCTCCACGAGTTTATGGGATTGCAGGCGGCGGAGTACTTCGATAAGACGGGTTTTTTTGATTTCATCCCCCACCATAACATTGTATTTTTGCACAAAATCAAAAACCGTAACCGTGGGGAAGGCGGTCAGGCTGAGTTCCACCCGCTTTTCTTCGTAGAGGAGCCGGGCGGTGAGGAGGGCGCAGGTTTCTTCCCGGCCCAGCCGGAGCCGGGTGTCGCCGGATCCCCGGAAGCAGATCACCCCCAGGCTTTCGTCCCGGATAAGAACCGCGTCCATGCAGGAAAACCATGCGTCAAAAAGGCTGCTGTTCCGGATGGTAAAATCGTAGAGTTCCTCCTCTTTATCAATACCCCGGATGATAAAGGTTTTGGTCAGCAGGGTCCGTACCGCGAGTTTAAAGAGATCAAAATCATTATCCACCAATTCCGTAATCAGGACGAGGCCCTCAAGATCGTTGGTCATCTTTCCTCCGCAAAAGTATATCGGGAACCACATAAACGCCGGCGCGGACCGATGCCGCCATCAGGCCGCTGCGATCCTGCCCGGCGGCGTCCGCCTGATAATCTTCTATATCGTAGATAAAGGCCGGACGGGAATCGGCGTAGAGGACGGAATAGATAAAACGGATAAAGGAAGATTCATCCTTTACCAGGTCCCGGGCGGAGAGGATCCGTTCCACCCCGCCCTGATGGTCGAGCCATTCGCTTATCCGTTTGATCCCAAGCTGCCGTTGAAGCCGGATAAAGAGTTCCGCCTCGGCCCGGTCCATGGCTGCCCGGTCTACCGGGGAAGGTTCCCGGGTAAAGTCGGCGGCTTCCCGCTGGTAACGGCGGTACAGGGATTGGGGGGCAAAGGTCCTGATGTGGTGGAGCCGGTGGGCCAGCTTTTGATGCAGGCCCTCGATTTCTCCTCCTTCTTTGGTCCCCTTCTCCTGGATATAGATCTCCTTGATGAGGACGCCGAGTTTGCCCGCCAGGGTAGAATCCGGTTCCAAGAGGGCCTTAACCCGCTCGATGCTGGACCGGGAATACAGCATGTTCCGGCGGTCGATATCTTCCAACAGGGGGTCCATGGCCCGAAGGGTATCCCGGATGTCTTCCAGCATGACTTCGAGCCGCCGCCGGTTATCCCCCGGGGGGAGGGAATTGTTGCGGGAAAGCTTCCGGGCGCTTTCGTTGAGCCAGGTTTCCTTGGCCAAAAGGTCCCCCACCTGTTTGATTATCCGGGGCCGGTACCGGGAGAGATTGTCCGAGGTCTTAAGCCGTTTATAGGCGCCGTCAAGAATATCCGTCGCATAAAGATCATAATGAAGGTGAAGGATACCGCTGATCCCCGCACCCGCCGCATCGGCGGTAAGCCGGTCATAGTGGCCCTTGATACTTTGGGACAGGACCTTGAGGGAATCGATCAAAGTCTGGGTGGTACTGTGGGCGTTGAGTACCGCGTAGTGGCCGTTTTCCTCCACCGCGTCACCGCAGAGCAGGGAATAGATTGCCACCACATGGCTTTCGTATTCGGTTTTAAGCCCTTCCTCCACCCGGGCCAGGGCCTCAAAAAAAGGCCGCCCATGGGGGGTGATATTGATGACCCGGGTATAGTCGCTGAGGGTTTCCTCGCTCAGCCACTCCGTAGCGATAAGCCGCCGCAAAAAAAAATTCGCCAAAGCCCGGTCGCCCGTTCCCCGCAGCCCGGCGCCCTCCGCCTCCGGCTTTTCCTCCAACGCGTCTGCTTCCGGCTCCCTACCGCCGGACGCCCCGTCTGCCGGGGGGAATGCAAACTCCAACTCCGGTTCCGGCGCTTTTTCGCCGGCTTCATCCTGGGCTGAAAATTCTTCCAGGCCCTCATCAACCAGGGCATTCCGGTGTAAGCCAAGATACTCCGTAAAGGAGCGGATCACCTGTTCCCGCTCAAGCCCCCGGGCATTTTCCTGAAAAAGCCGGTAATAAAGCACCAAAAGCGCCGCATAATGTTCCCGGTTGGCCCGCGCCAGGGGAGAAAAGAAATTATCGGGCAAGGTGGCGAAAACGCCGGTACCGGAAGCCATAAAAACACGCTAGGGGATAGCAGCGGCTTTGTCAAGGATGGAGCCATGACTTTCAGGGATTTCCGGAGGGTTTTTAAGACTTTGGTCTCCTGGAACCAGGTTTTGGTTCCAGGGGACCAGGCTTTCATACTACATGCTTCATTTTTCTTTTCGTTCCTTATACTCTGGGCCTGACTACCGGAAAAAGGCTCGTAATACCCTCACAGCCCGGCAATTTCATCCGGGGAAAGCCCGGTTCCCTGGACTATTTGCTCAACCGGTATGCCAAATCTCTTAAGATTTCGGGCGATTTCTAATTTTTCTTCCCGCCGGCCTTCCGCCAGGCCTTCCCGTTTTGCCTGAACGACCTTGCTCTGGGTGTCTAACTCGTATTTGTATTCGCTCATCAGCCGCGCCCGTTCTATCTCGTCCTTGCTGATCGTGATTAATACTTCACTCGCCATGGCTATTCCCTCCTCGCTGGCTATGATTTCATTGATTATCTGCCGCTTGCTCTTGTCCGTCAGGTACCGGAAGTACACCGCCCAAAGCTCTGCCCCCGTCATCTCCTCTACGGGCTTTTGCGCCGCCGCCTCTACTTTGGACAACTCCACCGTGATGATCCGGCTCCGGCCTCCCAGCGAAGCGCCCCGTTCCGGGTCGTAGTACTCAAAACAGTGGAGAAAGGACTCGTCCGGGAAAAACCGGCCCTTCGCCAGAATGGCGATTTGGTAGGCCGCCTGCAGGTCGTCGTAGGTTTTGTCCTTTCCCCGGATGTCCTGGCCGGTGAATAATTTCCCCGCCAGGAACTCAAGGCGGA
>NZ_JAJQRC010000082.1:0-3715 GCF_046533115.1 Treponema sp. TIM-1 | reverse complement strand
GAACCACCGTATCGTCGCTTTCGTCTTCCGCATAGAAGAGCCGCACGTCGTAGGGCGCCGGACGCACCTTGCAGGGCTTACCCCGTAAATATACGACCAGTTGTGCGGTCAGTTCCGCAAGAACCGCCTGATGAAAATCATTGGGGGCCGCCTGGGCATAGGCGATTCCATTGATAAGCTCGAAGCGTTCACCCTCGTCCAGTTCCCATGCCTTGTAATCGGCGTAGGTAAAATGCTGTCCTTCATCCAAGATCCGCGCGGCGTCACCCATGGGTTAAGTGTAGACCGGAACGCGATCCCCGTCAACACGGGTATCTGCCGGGATAACTGTATAGGAATTTTTAACCACGAACGACACGAACATCACGAACAAAAGAAAAAATTCAGGGTGTTAATTTCCAATGAAAGTGGGGCTTTCGTTCGTAAGTTATCCGTGTTGAGGGGTTTAATATCCCGGAGTTCTGCTCCGTGGAGGCTTATTAATAGGAGTAACGCCGCCCCTGCGCCCAAGGCCAAAGCCTACCTGGTACAGATCCGGCATATTGATGCGGCCGTCCCGCATCTCCGTAAACACCCCGAGGCGGATGAGTTCTTTTTGTATTCCGATCCATCCCTGATCCTGATGTTGGGGAGGGAGCCGCTTTGAGGTGATGCTATTGGGTCCCTGGGGATATCTTCTATCCCAGCGGTCCTGTATGGTGGTAAACTCTACCGGTACATTCAGATTCTCCAGGGGTTCACAAATATCCCGTACCCAGGGGTAATCCTCCGCCATCTCATCAATCCTGATAGAAGAGGCCTTTTGCACCCCCCTTTTGATACTTTCATAATGCAGGGGATAATCGCCGCCCCTGACTGACGAATCCTCCGCCGCTTTCCGTATGGCCGCCAGAAAGGACCGGGGGGAGGTCCGCCCTTTGCCATCCGCCAGGTGGCTCACGGACCAGATGTAGGGAACACCCCGCCGCTTATCTCTTCCCATCTGAGAACCGGCCAGTTTTTCAAACAGACGACGCTGGGTTGCTTCGTCCCATTTGGCCTCATTGGCAATTACCCAGTAATCTTCAATCTGCTCCGGATCGCGGCCAAGGGATTCCCGGTACAGGTTCCGGAGTACATCGCCGCCTTCACCCGGCGCGTTACAGAGCAGATGCCAGAGGAGCCCGTGCAGATCGTATAAATACCAGTCAAGGTCGATCTTTGCGGCCAGGAGTTTTGAAGAATCCGGAAAATCCGTAACGGTTCGTGAGAGTTGATCTTCCCGTAAAAAGATTTTTGTATGGATATTGGAGTATGCCTTTAACCGTACCGCCAGGCGCAGCAGATCCCGGACTATTTCATTTATTTGTTCCCAGTTGTTGCCGGAACGATCCAGGGCGTCAAATACGATGAGGCCGTTGATGCCCTTCGATTTAAACAGATCATTGGCCTTCTGTAAAAGTCTGGTCCAGGGTTCAGGATTCTTCCGTACCCAGGTGACACTGTCCGTCCAGCCATTCACCGGAACCGGATCCCCTGTTTCCCCGCATAACCAGCGTGCAAGCACGGTTTGCCAGACCTCATAGGCGGTAAATTTTTTTTCCAAAAGATCCGTGTAGATTTCCAGTGAAGGGTACTGGCTGTCCATCGAACTTTCCGAAAACCCGATTTGCGCCTTTATATTTTTTAATTCCGGTATATTGCCTCCGATGATGGCCCGTAATATCTCATCTCCCAGCGCCCTGGTCCAGGTGGTCTTACCCACCCCCCTGGCGCCGATTATCAGGTTATGGTGCAGCCGCAGCGATTTTATATGCGCCGGGGGAATATAGAGCTTTCGGGGACTGAGGGGTTCCGCGGAATTAAAAGAGGTTTCCGGAATAACCTCAACTATCGCTTGGCGGATTATTTGGAGGAGATCAGTCATTTTTTTTTATAATTCCTTCCAGGCCTTTTATCAAGCCGCCAAAGATGCTGAGCGCCTGTTCTTTGACCACCGCCTGTTGCAGAGGCGCATATACATTCTGCAGCGCCGCAAATCCACGGTTCCACATCACCGGCCAGGGGTAATGGGGAGCGTCGCCATCTGCCTTGTCGTAGTTAAAATAATCTTCATCGGAAGCGCCGGGGGGAACCGTATCGTATAAGCTCTCGGTAAAAATATTCCAAGCATGTTCACAGAGTCCGTCAATATACTCTGTTTGATTGGTTTCCGGAATCAACGCCCCCACTATACGCAGGCGGCCGCGGATGTCCTGAGCCGCCTCGTTGCGGAGCCAATGCCGGAAAAGGATATCGTATCCGGCCCAGGTCTGATCACTGTCAATGGCAAAGAGCAAAACCGTCTCGGCCCCCAGACTGGTAATGCAGGCGGAAGCTACCTCATCAATACCGGCGCGGGAATCGATTAAAATAACATCGGGGCGCCACTGGTTTTCCAGCTTCTCCAGCAGACGGCCAAGGCGGTTTTGCCAGGGCTCAAGGGAATTATCGGGTTTGTATTTTGACATCCATACCCGTCCCAGTTTTGCGATGTATTCACCGGGATCCCGGCCGTGGGCCGGAACGATACAGATCTCTCCGTTACGGGAGAGATCGCTTATGGCGGTCATATAGGGGAAAACCGCCTCATCGTTATGGAGCAGATCCTCAACCAGCCAGTCGGTTATGCCATAGGCGGGGCATTTATCATCGGGCAGCAGGGAGCTGGAAAGGCCGGGGGATTCAAGGTCCAGATCCAGGACCATAACCTTTTTACCCTTCTCGGCCAATGCCCATGCCGCCGCCGCTAAGGCTGTTGAGCGTCCCACGCCCCCCTTTATCGAAAAAAATACGATACGGCTTGCGCCGGAGGCGGGCGGCGCTATGCTCCTCCAGTCATTTTCGGTAAGAAGACGATCCGCTATGATAACGTTCGGAAAGTCCTGCAGGGGGAAATGGGGGATCCCCCGCAACACCGTATCCGGGGAAGGTTCATAGATCACCGGGCTTGTTGCGGGAAGACGGGATTCAAGAAGACCGGCGATACTGCACACCACCGCATCCAGGGCGTTTTTGGCATTCCTGTCAGATTCGACCTTTTCAGCCACCACCAACCGGACAAGACCGTTCAGATCGCGGTTGATGATCAGTTTCCCGATTTTTGCCAGATTCACGGCTTCTCCTTTCAATGATTTCTGAAGCGCCGGCAGTATTTCATCAAAGGTTTTCATATCACCAGTCTTCCTTCCAAAACGGCTTTGTTGACCAGGCTCCGCACAAGTTCCACTCCCTGCCGGTGTGCCTCTACATACATTTGGCTGAAAATTGATCTATTGGCATAGCGCTGGGAAATATCCCAGTTGTCAAAGGGGTTCTGCCGGGGAAGCAGGTATCCTGCGGCGCCGACGCCGGCCCGGTATGTCTCGTAGCGAGCCCAGAGTTCATCAATGTGTACCCTGTCTTTGTCGAACGGGACTCCTGTCGGTTTAAGGATCATACCAAACTCCAGCATTAGACATTTCAATCCGCACTCCGCCGCTAATCCGTAGAGGTGATCCGCGTTTGGCCATCGGGAGTCGTTGAACAGATAATTTGCGTCTTTCCTGTGCCGTTCATAGGCATTATAAAAATCCGGTGGCACCATCTTTACCCTTTGAAAGTCACGCTTTCATTCGTAATGTATCCGTTAAACAACCTACGCAAGGTTTGAAAAAATATCGCTTAAGGTGAGTGAAAACCCTTCCAGTACCGCCGA
>NZ_JAJQRC010000081.1:0-3925 GCF_046533115.1 Treponema sp. TIM-1 | reverse complement strand
CTCTTGATAAAACTGGGTTATTATCCTTTGTTTTTCCATAGGCTCATTGTAGCATGTTTTCAGACTTTTCCACTATATCTTGTGAAGAGCCATTTTTTTATCAAACCGGATCATTTTTATGCGGCCTAAACAAATCCGGGATGACATCCCTATAAATCTCGGAAACCATCGTATTCGTTCTGAGATTTTTAAGAACAATGAATTTCTACTCCTCCGCAACCGGCTTATAGGATTTTTCTACGAAGACATTGCCGAAAAACTTGACATAACAGGAGCGGTAATATGAAGCTATTTCTGTTTGAAAACAGGATATTCAACCTTGCGAATTTGCTTTTCATAGCCACGGCGGCATCGGCGTTTATTCCCGCAGATTTTCAGCTTAACCCTCCTTGGGCCTACCTTGTAGTGTTAGTCTTTTTTGAAATTTCCTTTATCGTTGCGATACTGCGGGGAAAGAAAAAACTTATAAATCTGGTTGATCTTTACTGTATCATTTTTAGCTTTTTTTTACTTTGGGATCTCGGTTCAAAGGTATTCAAGGTGCTTCACTATACGCTGTTTCCTCCTCCGGAAAACGTATTTTATATTTTTACCCAGGATTACCCGCAGATGATAACGGGCTTTTTTCATTCCATGTATCTAATTCTAGTTAGTGTCGGTATTGGTATGGGTTTAGGCGTTATACTGGGACTTTTTATCGGTTGGTATCAAAGGCTTCGCGAAGCATTTTCCCCGGTGATTACCGTTATCGCCTCGGTACCGGCATTGGTCTATGCGCCATATATTGTAGCTATTTCGCCGACATTTCAATCCGCGTCTATCATTGTTATTTTTATGGGCGTCTTTTTTCCCACGGTAATGAATATGTCAACCAATGTAAAAAATGTGGATCAGAAACTCATCGACAGCGCAATGTCTCTTAATCTAAGCAACTTTGCGATGCTTATACGGGTACTGCTTCCTGAGTGCGCTATTCCTATAATCGGTAGCCTTCGAATCCGCATCGCTACCGCATTCATGATCCTGGTTATGGCAGAAACCATAGGAGCAAACTCCGGCCTTGGCTATTATGTAAAACGCTGGGCTGCCTGGGCAGACTATCCCAAGGTCTTTGCCGGCGTCATACTCATAGCGGTGGTCGTTACCGGGATAAATGCCCTTATCGGAATCTTTGAGAGGAACGCCTTAAAGTGGATTAAACAACCCGAATAATTCAACAGCCCTAGCTATCGGAAGGGATGGACCGGTTAAAGAACCGAAGCGCCTGTTCCCGGACTTCTTCCATTGCGGCTTCATAGTTTCCCTTGAGGGTAGCCATGTTCTGGTTGTAGAAGGCCACGAATTCGGCGTCCTGGAATGGGTCCAGTTCGATCCGGCGGCCGAGACGCCGGGATAGTTCCTCTTCCTTTTGGCGGAGCCGTGGGGCATATTGGCGGCGGAGGGCCTCTTCATACTGGGATGATTCGTCCAGATATTGGGAAAGGGCCCCGTTAAGCTGTTTATAGAGGGCGGAAAACCGGGAATCCCCGATGATGAGGGAAAGCCCCTTCCCCACCGCCTCCAGGCGTTTTAGATCATCCTCCCCACGGGGAAGGGTAATCTGAGAAAGGAGAACATCAAAAACGCCCTGTTTCAGGGATTCCTGCTGTTCCGGCGGGGCCTTTTTTATTTCATCCCCCAGGTTTACCTTTGTCCCCGCAAGAAACTCATTGGCAACCCGTTTTCCCCGCTGTTTGGCCTCAAACTGATCGATACTGGCCTTATCGCCCCGAACCGATTCGGTTCGTTCCAAGGCTATTTCCAGTGCGCTTTTAATCCTTCCCATAATAACTCCTCCTTATACCATATTCGTATTGGCCTGGATTTTCAAGATATCTAATACTTTGATCTTTTCTGATATGACCCGGTGGGGTGGGAATTTCCCCCCGCTCACGTCTCTGGAATTCCCCGCCATAGCAGACCGTTCCGGGCTGCGGAGGCGGACCCTACAGGTAGTGAGCGGGGGGAAATTCCCACCCCACCGGCCGTAGTTCCGAAAGGTAAAAAGTATCGGATAGTGATGGAGGGGGGGGGGAAGAATGGCTGTTCCGGTAACCATCTTGCCTTATGGTTGGGAAAGGGCGGTATTTTCGTCCTTGGGGCAATAGCGAAGGGAACTTCCGGTACAGAGGGCGTCCATGGGCTTGTCCCAGGTTTCCGTGGGGATCCGGGGCAGTAGTTGGATTTCCAGACAGAGACCCAGGGCGGTGTAGTTTTTTTTTGTAGGATCGGTTCTTTCCCCGGGGGGGTCAAGGGCGGCAAAAAAACGGTCGTAGTAGCCCTTCCCATGACCAAGCCGCGCCCCCCGGGGATCGAAGGCAAGGCCCGGGACCAGGATGAGGAGGGAAGACCCTTCCCTTTTTAGGGCATCCTCCTGCCGGACGGTTTCCGGTTCCCGGATCTTAAAAGTCCCCAAAGACCAGGGGCCGGCCGGGGAATAGATCCGGTAAAAAACCAGGGAATCCCCTTCAATTTTGGGGACATAAACCTCTTTTTTATCGGAAAAGGCCGCTTCCATTAGGGGAGCCGTATCAATTTCCCGATCGGTGGAAAGAAAAAACAGGAACCGCTGATAATCATCCCAAAGGGGGCTTTCCCGGAGCCGGAGAAGGGCCTGTATTCCCTCTTTTTGAAATGCCGCCGGGGGAAGGGTTTGGAGGAGGGTTCTTATTTTCTGCCGTACCGCCTGTTTGGACATGGATCGATTTTAAGATTACAACGACCGGCAGGGGGCAGTCAAGGTAATGTGTAATTTAACAGGTATTTGCGGGAGGATCAAAACCTGAGTTTTGAACGGGTTCAAATTTATTTTTTTGCAGCTATGTCCAATTTTAACACGGTGTCCCAATCAAGACCTTTGGCCGAGGGTTTGTTACCGAAAAATGCTTTGTACGCCCTGAAAAAACTGGAATCGAGTAGGAGGCTACCCATTATTTGGGTAGCCGTCCTCTCACACCACCGTGCGTACCGTTCGGTACACGGCGGTTCAATGGGCGGGAACAGGCATTCGTAGTCTCAAGTGTCTGCCTATCCTCTCGTGCAGCATCTCAAATCGTTTCAACACATCGGGAAATCCACTCGTTTCAAGATACTGGTTGGTGAGCGTGTGTTTGAGTATTGGACTGTCCACTATCCGCCAGTAGCCCTTCCGGGTATTCGCCCATTGCCATGCCTGTTCCGGGGATATTCCTAACTGTATCAGGTTCTCACATCGCGTCCGTGCCCTTTTCCAGCGTTTCCAGTACATCTGCCGTATCCGCCGCCGTATCCAGCCGCCTATCCGTACAAGATGTCCTTTCAGGTCCACAATACTGTAGTACCCTAACCAGCCTATCAACAGCCGGCTTATCTCCTCCAGTATCCGTTCCATCTTCCCGCCTCGTTTCCGGCTCGTCAGGCCTCTCAGCCTGTCCGTAAGCCGCTTCAAGGGTTTCTCATGTACTCGTATCCCAACTCCGTCTTTCCGCCGATACAGACTAAATCCCAGGAACTTGAGCTTGGTCGGGCTCCCGGTCGTGCTTTTCTTCCGGTTCACTTTCAGTCTCAGTTTCCCTTCAAGAAACTTCGTGCAACTCTCCATCACTCTCCCGGCGGCCCGGATGCTCCTGACGTAGATGTTACAGTCATCCGCATACCTTACGAACTTTTGACCGCGCTCTTCCAGCATCCTGTCAAACTTCGTCAGGTATATGTTGCTCAATAACGGCGACAGGTTCCCACTCTGCGGCGTCCCCTGCTCGTTCTGACTTACCAGTCCGTCCACCATGATACCGTTCTTTAAGAACTTCTTTATCAGGCTCTTCACAAGATATAGTGGAAAAGTCTGAAAACATGCTACAATGAGCCTATGGAAAAACAAAGGATAATAACCCAGTTTTATCAAGAG
>NZ_JAJQRC010000080.1:0-4092 GCF_046533115.1 Treponema sp. TIM-1 | reverse complement strand
AAACAACATGACCGAATGGTCATATTGTTTCTTTATTGCGTAAGCAATTAGAATAAAATGCTCTGCATTTTATTCTTGCGCGGGTACTAACGGATCACCCGCTTAATGCCAAGCCTCGGGATAGAGGATCCCCCGGACCGGGCCCTTCTGTAGAAGCCGGGCCATGGCTTGCTGCAGGTCCGCGGCGCTTACCGCATCGTATAATTCGGGACGCCGGTCCAGCCGGGAGAAGGGCAAATTCAGGATCACCGAAAAATTGGCGTAACTCCGGGCGATGAAGATATTACTCTCCATGGAGGTTTCCCAGTTTTTTTTCAGCGCCTCCCGGGATTTATGCAGCATATCCTCGTTTACGGTCCCCCCGGCAAGTCCTTGAAAAAGCCGTTCAATGGCCGCGGAAAGTTCCCCGGCCCGTTTGGGGTCGCAGGCAAAATAAACCTGCAGGCTCAGTTCCCCCGCAGGGAGGGGTGACAGGGCGGCGCTCGCCGAAACCGAGTAGACCCCGCCGAGCTTCTCCCGGATTTCTTCGGTCAAAAGGATGTCCAGATATTCGCTGAGGACCCCCGCAACGGTTCCGGCGGCCTCGGAATAGGGGGCCGGTACGTACCAGCCCAGGAACACGAGGCTCCGTTCCTCCTTTCCCTTATAAATCGAGCGTTCGGTCTTGTCGGGACGGACTATCCCCGGATCGGTCCAGGTTTTCCAGGAGCTTGCCCCCGGGGGAATCGAGGCCAGATAGGTTTCCGTATAGGTCCGCATGGCCGCAATATCAATGTTCCCGGTGAACACAAAGGTATAGTCCGCGGGATTGAGGCTTCCTTTGAGGAATTTCTCCGCCAACGCCTGGTCCACCTGGGAGAGATCCGCCAGTTCCATCGGTTTAAACCAGGGGTTATTGCCGTAAATGATCCGGCTTATCTCGTCGACAAAGACCGAGTCCGGGTCTTCGTTTCGTGTGGCCAGGGAGGTTCGGTACTGATCCAGCATGGCCGTTACCGCTTCGGGGTCGATCCGGGGATCGGTAAAGCCCAAATAAAGCATTTCAAAGAGGGTTTTGATGTCCCCGGTGGTGGCGGAACCCTGGAGCCCCCGAAGATAGGTGGAGGTCCAAAACGAGATGGACACCTGCTTATCGGCGAGTTTTTTTACCAGCTCCGGACGGGAATAGGGACCGAGCCCCGAGGCCTCCAGCATCTCCGCCGCCAGGCTTACGGAGATATTCTCCGCTGCCGGGACACTGGTGGTCCCCCCCGGGGCTATCGCATAGAGGACGATCTCGTTGTTCCGGTTCCGGGTTTCCTTAAGGATGACCTTTGCGCCGTTACTCAGTTCCCAGATAAGGGCCCCGCTGGGATCCCGTACTTCGGAATTGATGGTCCCCGGCCGGGGATCTTCGCCGATAAGTTCATCGGTAAAAACCGCTGCCTCCGGGGGGGCTATTTTTGCCCGCCGGCTTTGGGCCACCAGGGTCCGGATCTGCCGCTCCGTCGGGAGTGAGGCGGCCTCCGCTTCCGGGCTGGTGAGGAGGATCCGCAGGTCGTTGGCGGCAAAATAATCCTGTACCGTCCGCTGGATCTCCTTGGCCCCGATACCGGGGAGCAGTTTTTTAACCGCCTCCAATTCCCAGGTTACATCCGCCACCATTTGCCCGTTCAGGAAATGATTGGTAAAATTCCATACATAATCATTCGATTCCTGCCGGTCCTGCTCGGATACCATTTGTTCCAAATCAGAGACCAGGGACCGCTTGGCCCGGTCTATCTCGGCTTCGGTAAAGCCGTAACGGATCATGGATTCCTTTTCCCGCAGGAGTTCCCGGAAGGCGGCTTCGACGCTCCCGGTTTTAACCTGGGAGGCCATGACGTAATACCGGGAGGAGCTTCCGTAACGGAGATTCCCCGCCGCGGCCCATACATAGGGGGTTTCAGGCTTGGATGCCGCCTCGTCAAAACGGAGGGAAAGCATCCGGTCGATCAGGTTGTCGAGGAGCCCCTGCCGGTATGCGGCAAGGTCCCCCTGCAGGGCCTGGGGAGTCTGCTTGTGGTACATGTCTATCCGGGTAAAGGTCAACTCCGGATCAGTGATGATATGCGCCGAAAAATTCCCTTTTTTGGGGGGAGGCAGATCATAATAGGGATGATTCAAGGGGGCCGCCGGCGCCGGGGCGGTAAAATAGGCGGGCAATGCCGCTTCAACTTTGGCTCCGTCAAAATCCCCCACCAGGATGATCGCCATATTGTCCGGGCGGTACCAGGTTTTATAGAAATTTTCCAGCCGCTCCGGGGGGGCGCCCTGTATGATCTCCGGGAGCCCTATGGGGAGCCGGTCCGCATAGGGGGAACCCTCAAAAATTATGGGGACTATTTTTTGCTGGATCCGTTCCCCGGCCCCCAGGCTGCTCCGGTATTCTTCCATAATAACCAGCCGCTCGTCATTCACATCCGCCGGGACAAAGGTAATGGCATGGGTCCAATCGTCAATCACCTCCAGGGCCTTGGCGGGGATCCCTTTTGTTCCCTCCTCGTCAATTTCCGTGGGCACCTCAATGCCAAAGACGGTTTCGTCAAAGCCGGTATAGGCGTTCACCTCCGGGCCGAAACGCATCCCCAGGGAACGGAGATAATTGATCAGTTCCGATTCGGGGAAACGGGCGGTTCCGTTAAAGGCCATGTGTTCCACAAAATGGGCCAGCCCCTGCTCATCTTCCTCCTCAAGAACCGATCCCGCATTTACCGCCAGGGTAAGATACACCCGGTTTTCGGGTTTTCGATTCTCCAGGATATAATACCGAAGACCGTTGGGCAGGGTCCCGGTCCGGGCCGCCGCCATAAAGGGAACCGGATCCGTGGGCTGTCCCAGTCCGCCGTAGCTTTCAGGTTTGACTTTAGTACCGGAAGCGCAGGAAATAAAGATCAAAACAGCAAAAAAAGCGCATGCTTTTTTAATAGTTAAGTTAACAAAATACATAATATAAATTATAATGAATTTGTCCGATATATAACAGGGCTGGAGGAGGTTTTTATATGCGATTATTAACTCGATCTGATTTCGATGGTTTGGCCTGCGGGGCGCTTTTGATATACCTGGGGCTGGTGGATGAGTGGAAATTTGTTCATCCCAAGGACATACAGGATGGATTGGTGGAAGCAACGGATAATGATATCCTTGCCAATATTCCCTATATCAAGGGCTGTAAACTCTGGTTTGATCATCATTCCAGTGAAACGGAACGGCTCAAAACGGAAATTAAATTTGAAGGCGATTCCCGGCTTGCCCCAAGCTGCGCCCGGATCATCTATGAATACTATGGCGGCGACGCAAAACTCGGCCGCTTTGCCTCCATGCTTAAATACGTGGATAAGATGGATTCCGGTAATCTTACGAAGGATGAAATACTGCATCCCAAAGACTGGATTTTACTGGGATTTATCATGGACCCCCGTACCGGGTTGGGCCGGTTCAGGAATTTTACCATCAGCAACTACGATTTGATGAAAAAGCTGGCCCTGGCCTGTGTGGATAAGCCCATTGATGAACTGCTGGCCCTCTCCGATGTAAAAGAACGGCTGGATGTGTACTTTCAGCAGGAACCCCTTTTTCTGGATCTGCTTAAAAAACACAGCCGGATCGACGGTAAGGTGATTATCACCGATTTACGGGGGGTTGATCTTATTTATGCGGGGAACCGGTTCCTCATTTATACCCTTTTCCCTGAACAGAATGTTTCCCTTTGGGTTATTGACGGCAGAAACAAGGCAAATTGTGTTATCACCGCCGGCTACAGTATCCTGAACCGGACCGCCACGGTGGATGTGGGCTCCAGCCTGCTCAAATACGGCGGCGGCGGTCATCGTCAGGCGGGAACCTGTCAGGTGCCCTATGCCGACGCCGACCGGGTCCTTCAGGAACTTATCGCCCAGATGAAAGGCTGATCTTCGGCTCGAATACCACGAACCGGGAGAAAAAATAACCACGAACCACTCGGACCGGAGGAAGATAATTAACCACGAACCACTCGAACACCACGAACGAAGAGGAAGAGACGGGAAGAGAATTTGACCACGAAGGCGCAGAAGGCGAAAAAGGTAAGAA
>NZ_JAJQRC010000079.1:0-4315 GCF_046533115.1 Treponema sp. TIM-1 | reverse complement strand
AGAATAAAATGCCATGCATTTTATTCTAATTGCTTATGCAATAAGGAAATAACATGACCAATCGGTCATGTTATTTCTGCGCGGGTCCTTACCAAGTATTGGAAGGGGAAGCGCCATGATGTCTTTTCAAATTACCCGAAGGGTTTACCTGTTTCTGGGTTTGTTTTTTTTCTTCTCCCTTTTTAGGGCTGCTACCCAGGAAATTACCGGGGAACTGGTCCTCTATGCTTACCTCCACGCCTACCCGAAACGGGTAAGTGCCGTGGCCTGGGCCGGGGATGATTGGAGCATCACCGTGGGGGGGGAAACCTTTTATTGGGCCCAGGGACGGCTACTCCCCGCCTCCCTTCGGGGCAAGTGGGAATCCTATGGCCCCCACGGATATTACCGGTATCCGTCGGAGGTCCCTGACCCCCGGAGCTTTTCCCCGGAGCAGGTGGAACGGCTCCGCCAGCAGGGCAGCACCGAGGTCCGGTTCAACCGGGTGGATCACAATAACGCCTTTGAGGCCGCCCTGTACGGAAACCTAACCAGGGCGGAAGTAGAGCAAAACCTGAAAAAGATCAGCTTTTTAGGGCACAGCGTTACCGTCCACCACCTTATTGTGGAGCCCTTGGGCCGGGTGGACCGGCGTATTAGGGAAGCCGCTGCCGGGGACCAGGAAATTGAGTCCTTTGTGGCGTCAATTTCATACCTGGGGGGGTACAACTGGCGGGAAATCCAGGGGACCCAGCGCCGGAGCAACCATAGCTGGGGGCTGGCGGTGGATATCCAGCCGAAACGGCTGGGGAACAAGGCCATATATTGGCAATGGGAACGGGATCGGAATAAAGATTGGATGCTTGTCCCCCTGGAAAGGCGGTGGCAGCCCCCGGATGCGGTGATCCGGATCTTTGAAAGTGAGGGCTTTACCTGGGGAGGCAAATGGGCGCTTTACGACAATATGCACTTTGAGTACCGGCCGGAACTGCATGAGCTAAAGCGCCTGCTGGACCTGAACGCCTCGGCGCCGAAAAACGCCGGCGCCAAGACCGCCCCGGAACTGCACCACCTTTTCCCCGGGGACCTCCCCCCGCCGCAAGAGGCCGGTCTGTTACTCAGGATACTCCGGTTCTTTAATCCGGCGCTTTAGTCCGATCCCGCTGCTAATGCAGGGCCGCTACCGCCGCGCCGAAAAGCGAGGCCTGTTCTACCGGGGCAATCACATAGGATCGGGGCACGGGGGAAAACAGTATGGCATGGAGATAGGATTCCAGGGCTTCCCGCATCCCCTTGTAGATCACATAGGTGGTCCCCTCCACGGCAATGCGGACCGGGACAAAGGGATCATAGCCTGAACCGGTCCGTTCCACCGCGGCGGCCACCACGGCGGCGGAAAAGAGCGCCGCCCGTTCGGTTACGATTGAGGTAAGATACACCAGGGAGGTCAGAGCATCCTCCTCATCGGGCCCGAAAAGTTCCCCCAGGGGCCCTTCCCCGGCAAGGGGGGCGTACATAAAGGCGTTTAAATCTTTGGTTTGCAGCGCCGGCCAGGAGAGAAATTCCTCAGACTTTTTAAACCGCAATACCCCGTCCCGGATCGCCTGTTTCAGGATGTGGTGGGTCAGGGGGCCCAGATACGCCCCGGCATTTGACTTTTCCATGGTATATACCCCGGGATTTTTAGTGGTGGCATCGTACTCCCGGTCTAAAATGCCCAGGTACCGGGGGTGAAAGGTCCCGGCCTCGCATACCACGATCTGGGGGGAGCTTTCCGAAGCAAACCCTATCTTGGGGATGTTTTTTTCCGGGTAGGCGATATTGAATCCGGTTCCTAAAATAAGGCCGATCACCGGTCCCCCGGTTTTGCCGTACAGATCCGCCCCCCGCCATTTTCCGCCGTTGGGGGGTATCTCCGCCAAGCCGGAAAGGAGGGCCGCCACGGTATCGTTTAAGAGCACAATCCGTTCCGGGGGCTTGGTTCCCCGCCGGATCAGGGCGTCCCGAAGCCCCTGGCCTATGGCCTTGCCAATCACGTCCGGGGCGTCTACCTCCTTACTAAAGGCCAAAAGGGTCCCGTCGGAATTGGCGGTAATATCCATGGGATAGGAAAAACAAAAACCTACCCCCTCAATGGTTTTACCGGCGCTCCGGGCCTCCTCAAAAAGGGGGATGATCAGGCCGGCGATTTCGTTAAAAAAGGTTTCCGCGTCCACCCGGCCCTTCGTACCGGGCATGGGAACCTTCCGGCTGTTTTCCGGCTGTGCCTTTCCCTGGTCATCAAAACAAACCAGGGCGGCCCGGAGGTTGGTCCCCCCCGCATCCAGGGCGATCACGGTTTTCCCCGGCGGTACCCGGGTAATAGGACTTATATATGCGGGGATCATGGGGAGATTCGAACTCTGCCCCTTCAAGCCCCGTTCCATATCGGTTAGCGCGTCCCGAATCAACACCCGGGGATCGCATAGGTCATAGTGAAACCCGTAATGCCGGGCAAATTCAGCCAACAAGCCAGGATTAAAGGACGCCATAGAAACCACCTCCTATAAGCCGTTTCAAAACCCACCCAAAACAGCAGCCGTAGATTTTAACGTAAAACCGGGCCCAAGCCCCTCCTTTATTATTATCCGGCGGGCCGAATTACGCAAGGGCTTTAGCAAAGCGGCGCCCAGGCACTTTCCTATTGGAAAAAAACCTTTCCCGGTGTATACTAGGAAAAGGAGATGCTATGGACATCGTTTACCTGGATGAAGCCGGCGATCCCGTCAATAGCTGCTATGACAACGTTTGCAAGGCGGTTTTTACCCAGAAAACCTCAAGGTTAATTAGGATATGACTTCGCTTCACTTGACTGAATTGGATATGATCATCCGCCTTGTCATAAGTTTTATCGCAGGGGCGATCATTGGGTTTGAGCGATCCAGTAAGCACCAGGTGGCGGGGCTGCGGACGCATATCCTCATCTGCGAGGGGGCAACCCTCCTCATGCTGCTTTCTATCTGGCTTCCCCAGGAATTTAGCGCCTTGAAAAATGGCGATCCCGGCCGTATTGCCGCCCAGGTTGTTTCGGGCATAGGGTTCCTCGGCGCCGGGGCCATCCTCAGACTGGGTAACAATGTCCGGGGACTTACCACCGCGGGTTCCCTCTGGTTTGCCGCCGCGCTGGGGCTTGCCATTGGCGGCGGCATGTTCATCGCGGCCCTGGTCGCGGAGGTGCTGGGGCTTTCCACCCTTTGGCTCCTGGGTAAACTGGAGCGGCGGCTTTTTCCTGCCCAGCGGAACAAAACGCTGGTCATATTCTATAAAGAAGCCAATCCCGATACCAAGAAAACCCTGGAAATCCTTGGCACCTTCGGCATCAAGATGCTGGCCATGGATGTTAACCAGGCTTCCAAGGATAACGGTACTAAATTGAAACTCCTGGTGGCCCTCCCCACTTCTACCGATTACAACAAGCTGGCAAAGGCATTAAAATCCGCAATCCCCATTAAACGTTTCGAAATAAAGGAGAATTTTTAAAACCAAGGCCAAAATGGGGGAAGCTAGTTCGGGCCGGTAGACGGCATTAGTAAGAAATTTACCACGAAGGCGGTGCATTAGTAAGAATTTAACCACAGGGTAGACCGCTGCGCGGTCAATTAAATGAGCATAAGGCGAAGGAGGAATTAAGAGAGAGGAGGGAGGAATGAGGAGAGGGAAGAATGGGTGTTCCGAATATGATAATCCGTGTGATCCCCGGACCATAGGCTTGGGGATCACACGGATGGGGCGTAACGCCCGTTGCCGGGCTGCCCGAACAGGTTTTAACCTGTTCGGACAACACATTGGCAGTTAGTCGGTTAGATACCTACATCCTGCGTACTGTCAATATAAATGGTGGCGGTGCCGCTGTTGCTACCGGTAATAACCTGGCTGCCGCTGTTCTTAAGACCGGTGAATTTACCCGGCCCACTAGTACCAGCAGTGGGATTGTCGGTATAGATAGATACAGTCGTTGTCCCCAAGGTTACCCCCCCTATTTTAGTCGCCGCCGAATATGCGGTAGTCAGGGTCGGGCTGGCTCCAATCTGTATGGCCGAGTCGGTCGTCGTAAAGGTTATCTGTCCGGGATCTGTGCCGCCGCCGATGATGATCCTGCCGAACGCCCCGCCGGTGGTACCGCCAAGGTCAATGATGGTTTTTTGACTGGGCCCCAGGACCAGCGCGTTGCTGCTGACCGCATTCTGCGTAATGGTTGCGCCCGGACCCAGGGCGGTGAGGACCTCTGTTCCTCCGCCCGCATTGATGGTTATCCCGGTTGCAGCTCCCGTCAGCGTGATGGACCCTACACCGGTGC
>NZ_JAJQRC010000078.1:0-4476 GCF_046533115.1 Treponema sp. TIM-1 | reverse complement strand
ACGAACGACACGAACATCACGAACTTTTGCTTCGATATTCCGGAATTTATACCTGAATTCTCTTCTTTGTTCGTGGGAAAGCAGGAAAGAAGTACCGGTGAAAACGCCAATTTGTCTTTGTTTCTGTTCGTGTGGTTCGTGAGGTTCGTGGTTTTATCAGTATTTTTAGTCCAATAAAAGTATTAGCGGTCGGATTTTTTTTCGAAGTGGGAAAATTCCATGGTAAAGGTGGCCCGGCCCTGGCTTACCGAGCGGAGAGCGGTCATAAAGCCGAACATCTTGGACATGGGGGCCAGGGCCTTTACTTCGTCGATTTGGGTCTTGGAATTCATGCTTGATACCTGGCCGCCGCGCTGGACCAGGAGGCTGATCACATCCCCCACAAATTCCTTGGGGGAAATAAGCCCCACGGTCATGATCGGCTCCAGCAGTATGGGCTGGGCGGAACGACAGGCTTCGTCAAAACATATACTGGCGCAGGCTTCAAAGGCAAATTCCGTACCGGTAAGCTCCGAATATTTGAGGTCCGTCAGGGTAACCCCCACATCGATACAGGGATAGCCCAGGACTATGCCGGAGCTCAAGGCCCCGGTTATTCCCCGTTCCACCGCGCTAAAGATGGCCTCGGGGATGTCCCGGCTTTTAACGCCGCAGGTATACTTATTACCCGAACCCCGGGATACGGGCTCCACCCGCAGGCTCAGGGAGGCAGCGTTTTCCTTGCCCCCGATGATTTTGGAGAAATTTTCGGTCCGCTCCACGGTGGTAGTCACCGATTCCCGGTAGGTTACCTGGGGGTTCCCCACCTTGGCGCCCAGGTTGTACTCCTTGAGGATCTTGGTGACCAGTACGTCCAGGTGAAGCTCCCCCATACCGGAAATGATGAGCTGGCCAGTCTCCTCATTTTCTTTGGTGGTAAAGGTGGGGTCCTCCTTGGAAAGGATCGCCAAAATATCCCGCAATTTTTGCTGCTCCGACATGGTTCGGGGTTCAATGGATACGGAAATAACCGGCTCGGGGAACAGCATCTTATCCAGGACCACCGGCCACCCCTCACTGCCGATGGTGTCGCCGGTTTGGGCCAGCTTCATCCCGATGATAACCCCAATATCCCCGGCGGACAGGTCCTCCATGGGTTCCGATTTATTGGAATGCATCCGCAAAATCCGGTTGGCCCGCTCCCGTTTCCGCTTGCCCACATTAAACACCATAGAACCCGGTTTGATGGACCCCGAATACATCCGGACATAACAGAGGCTCCCCGCCTCCCGGTCGTTCTGAATTTTAAAAACCAAGCCCAGGGGCATTCCCTTGGGATCACAGGGGATCCGCAGCTCTTCTTCTTTTTTAGTATGGTAAGCCAGGGCAGGCGCCACCTCGTCCGGAGCGGGGAGGTAATCCACCACCGCGTCGATGAGGGGCTGCACCCCCATATTACGCCGGGAGGCCCCGGCAAACATGGGGAGTACCGACCGGTTTAATACGGCCTTACGCAATTCCTGCCTGATAAGCTCCGGGGGTATTTCCCCACCCCCCAGGTAACGCTCCGTCAGGGTGTCGGAAAAGACCGAAAGGGTATCGATGAGTTTTTCCCGCCATTCCCGGGCCGTATGTTCCCGCTCCGGGGCAATGGGGGTAACGATCATCTGTTCCCCTTCCCCCTCGGGATCCCAGCGGATCTCCCGCATCTCAATTAAGTCCAAAACTCCCTCAAAACTGCTTTCCTTGCCGATGGGGAGCTGCAGGGCCAGGGTTTGTATTCCCAGTTTCGCCTGGATATCCGCCAGAACCGGGAAAAAATCAGCCCCGATCCGGTCCATCTTATTTACATAGCCGATGCAGGGTACCTTATACCGCTCCGCCTGATGCCAGACGGTTTCGGTCTGGGGTTCCACGCCCCGGACCGCATCGAAGATGGCCACCGCTCCGTCCAGAACCCGGAGGGAACGTTCCACTTCGGCGGTAAAATCCACATGCCCCGGGGTATCGATGATGTTGATCTGAAAATCCCGCCAATAGGTGGTGGTAGCGGCGCTTTGAATGGTAATACCCCGCTCCTGCTCCTGCTCCATCCAGTCCATAATGGCTTCGCCGTCATCTACTTCGCCTATTCTATGACTTTTTCCGGTATAATAGAGGATCCGCTCGGTGGTAGTGGTTTTTCCGGCGTCAATATGGGCCATAATCCCGATATTGCGCATAGAATTCAGCATGATCTACTCCTGGGCGGCTGTTTTTAACGCCGCCGGTACAATTAGTGTAGTCTATGGAACGGAAAAAAGCTAGCCGGCCGGGTAAGGGCCTATGGCGGATAGGACCTTTACCAGATCCACCGCCTCGGGCACATCGTGGACCCGGATAATCCTGGCCCCTTTCATAAGGCAGAGGGCGTTGGCCGCCAGGGTTCCGGCGAGCCGTTGGGATACTTCCCGACCGGTAAGATCGCCGATGATGGTTTTCCGGGAAAGCCCTATCAGGACCGGGTAACCCAGGGCCCGGATCTCATCCAGGCGGGTAAGGAGGGCCAGGTTATCCTCCCGGCGTTTACCAAAACCGATGCCGGGGTCCAGGATGATATGTTCCGGGGGGATGCCCACGGCCAGGGCCCGGGCCACGGCGGCGGCCAAATAGGAGCGGACCTCCCCGACCACGTCCTCATAATAGGGTTGGTCCTGCATATCCGTGGGGATACCCTTTTTATGCATCAGCACCACCGGCGCCCCCCATTCGGCGCAGCGGGGCCCCAGGGCGGGGTCGTCCTCCAGGGCGGAAATATCGTTGATGAGGTTCGCCCCCGCCTCCAGGGCCGCCCGGGCCACCGGTTCTTTCCGGGTATCCACCGAGATGGGGGTTTGTTTTTGCCGCCGAAAGGCCCGGATAACCGGTATCAGCCGGCGTTGCTCCTCCTCCTCGCTGACATAGGCCGCGCCGGGCCGGGTGGACTCCCCGCCAAAATCGATAATATCCGCCCCCGCTTCCGCCGCCACGAGGGCCCGCTCTACCGCTGCTTCGGGGCCCGCATTATGGCTCCCCGGGTAAAAGGAATCTTCGGTACAGTTGACAATGGCCATCACCAGGGGTTTTCCGGATAAGTCCAGGGCGCCGCCGCCGGGAAGTTTAACCGGGCCGGTCATTTTTATCGTCCCCGGAATGGTATTGGACATAGGCATAGGCATTATGGTTATGGATACTTTCAAAATTTTCCGCTTCCACGGAAAAACTGGGGAACTGATGGAGGTCCCTAATGGTGATATACACATCCCGGACCAGGTCTTCCACAAATTTGGGGTTATCGTAGGCATGTTCGGTGATATATTTCTCATCCTCCCGCTTGAGAAGGGAGTACACCGGGCTGGAGGCGGATTTTTCCACCATATCGATGATGTCCTCCAGCCAGAAAAAAGGCCCCAGTTCCAACTCCAGCCGGACAATGCCCCGCTGATTGTGGGCGCCCCGGTCGCTTATGGCCTTGGAACAGGGGCACACCGTGGTGACCGGTATGGCCACGGACACGGTAAAATGGTGGCCCCCCTGATACACCCGGCCCTGATAACAACACTGGTAGGACATCATCCCGGTGAGGCCCGAAACCGGGGCACTTTTTTCCAAAAAATAGGGGAAATTCAGGGAACCAAAGGAGGATTCCGCATCCAGGCTGGCGCGGATCTTGTTCAGCATCTCCAAAAACCGGGGCATGGACAGGTCTTCCCGGTAGGCATGGAAAATTTCAATAAAACGGCTCATGTGGGTACCCTTGAAATGCCGGGGAAGGTTGGCAAAAAGATCCACCCGGGCGGTGGTATGCTGGACTTTTTTCACCTTATCCAGGACCTGGATGGGGTATTCCAGGGACTTTACCCCTACTTTGGTCAAGGGCACGTTCCGGCTATCCGTCAAATTCTGTACGTCGATCATGGCGACCCCTATGATATCGTCGTTTGTGTAAAAAATAGCTAATATTTGGGAATTAGTAAAGGGAAGGGAGCGGAAAGAAGAGGAATTCGACCACGAAGGCGAAGAAGAAGAGTTAGGAGGGAGGAGGGAGGAGTGGACTTTACCCCGTTAGGTGAGCCTGTCAATAGTTTTGTGTAAATGGCCTTCTGAAATTTAATCCTGAAATCCATATCCGCTTTTGAATAGAAAATGTTTTTTATAATTCCTTCCTTCTTCGCCTTATGCGCCTTTGTGGTTAAATTCTTTTAAGGCCTGGTGCCTGGCACTGTTTTTGGACGGAATTTTCTCTTGGAAAAAAATCTTTCCCGGTGTATACTAGGAACAGGAGACCCTATGCACAGCATTCATCTGGACGAAACTGACGATCCCGTCAATATTTGCTACGACAACGTCTTCAAGGCGGTCTTTACCCAGAAAACCCCCGAGTCCCAGACCGCCCTGTCCCGGCTCGTCTCCGCCATGACCGGACGGACCCTCACGGTCGTTTCCATCACCGCCAACGAGCCCCCGCCCCAGAGCCTG
>NZ_JAJQRC010000077.1:0-5384 GCF_046533115.1 Treponema sp. TIM-1 | reverse complement strand
AAATAACATGACCGATTGGTCATGTTATTTCCTTATTGCATAAGCAATTAGAATAAAATGCATGGCATTTTATTCTCGCGCGGGTCCTAACTCCTCCCTTCCTTTTCGCGCCTTATTCGCCTTTGTGGTTAATTCTCTTCCCGTTTTTACCCCCCAATGCTAACTCCCCCCGAACACCCGCAGCTCCGCCCGGAACACGGCCTGGTCCCCTTCCCGGCGCCGGCCTTCGTAGGCGATGGCCCGGGCCGGTGGAGGTTCATTCGGGGCGTCGGAGCCAGAGATTGGCGCGGTCCACAGCTCAATCGTTTCGCCGCTTTTGATCTCGCTTAAATAGTTGATATCCAGCCGCATCTGATTGGCCTGTTCCAGGACCCCCGCATCGGTAACATCCTGGATCCACTGGATGTACCGGGCATTATTGACGTGGCCATTGTAATCGATATCCGAATACCGGGCCTGGCGCTCACCGGCCTTACCCAAATCATCCCGGGCATCCAGGCTGCCAGCCCCGCCGGGCAGGGCGTCCAACCCTTCGTTCAGGGGCAGGGTCCCCATCACCGCCTGCGGCCGCAGGGGGCGCCGTTTTTCAATATCCAGGATCAGCCAGTTGCTGCGGCCCCGGACAACGGGCGTATCCGACGCGTCCCGAATATCGTAATCCCGCACCGCGAAAAGCCGGTCCCAACCCCGGGGCCAGGACCGCACCGTAACCGTCTCCCCCCATTGCGGCCGGCGCTCAAAAAAAACCGAAATCCGGGAAAGCACCCAACCCTGACCGGTCCGGGCCATGGCCTCCCGCCCGACCCCCAAACTTTCCGCGTGGCTGATGGCCACCTCCTGAAAAAAATCAAAGGTCGCCGCCAAAGTCAGGCGGTCCGACCGGTCTATATTCCCAAAACGCAGGGGAAACGTTTCCTGCCAAATATCCATATGCACACTCCACCCCTATCCTGCCGGAAAAAACGGATTTTGAAAAGCCATTCACTCAAACCCTTCAATATAAATCAGGGCGCATCGCCAAAACACCAAAGGCGAAACACCGAAGGTGTTCCACCTCGGTGTTTCGCCTTCGGTGTTCCGGCGACCGGGCTATCCGCTCCAATTCCTCAGCCCCCCTGCGGGGGGCTTCCGGTATTTCCGCTTCTATCCCTTGCGCGGGGGCTTTTTTGCCGGATAGATAATTCCCCCACAGTTAAAAATGCCCCTTTCTCCATATAATCCCGAATACCCCGGATGGTTTCCAGCATGGCGGCGGGATGGGCAAAGGTGGCGGAACCCACCTGCACCGCGGCGGCACCGGCCAAAAGGAACTCCAGGGCATCCTCGGGCCCGGCAATTCCCCCAACGCCGATGAGGGGAAGCTCCAGGGCGTTCCCAAGCTCCCATACCATGCGCAGGGCAATGGGCCGGATGGCGGGCCCCGAGAGCCCGGCGCTCACCATATCAAAGACCGGTTTTCTTCTATAAATATCAATGGCCATGGCCTTAAAGGTGTTCACCAGGGAAAGGGCATCCGCCCCGGCGTCAACACAGGCTCGGGCCACCGCCGCAAGGTCCGGGGCATTGGGGGAGAGTTTGACCATCAGGGGCTTGCCCCCCGCGGCCCGCCGGACCGGCCCCACCACCGAAGCCGCCATTTCGGGGTCCAGGCCAAAGGCCATGCCCCCGGCTTTTACGTTGGGACAGGAGATATTGAGCTCTATCATATCAATGGAGGAAGCGCCCAAGATCCGCGCGCCCTCGGCGTATTCCTCCGGGTCAGCGCCGGAGAGGTTGGCGATCACCACGGGGCCAAGCTCCCGGAGGGCGGGAAGTTCCTTTTCCAAAAAGGCGGGGATCCCGGGATTCTCCAGGCCGATGGAGTTGAGGATCCCCGAGGGGGTTTCATGGATCCGGTTTCCGGTGTTTCCCGGCCGGGGCCGCAGGGTAAGGCCCTTGGTACAGATCCCCCCCAGGGCGGAAACGTCCAGAAGGCCCTGATACTCCCGGCCATACCCAAAGGTCCCGGAAGCGGCGATCACGGGGTTCCTGAACCGTATCCCGGCAATGGTTACCGAAAGGTCCGGCCCGGCCCCGCCTGAAGGGGGGTTATTCATCAAAATTCAGCTCCTCCGCGTTAAAAATGGGACCGTCGGCGCAGCAGCGCCGGTTTCCCCGGAGGGTCTCCACGGTACAGCCCAGACAGGCCCCGACTCCGCAAGCCATGTGCCGTTCCAGGCTGATAAAACAGGGGACCCCCGCCTGTTTTGCGGAAGTCCCCACGGCCTTGAGCATGGGTTCAGGCCCGCAGGCGTACACCGCGGCGTATTTTGCCGGGTCAAGCAGATCGGGGATCCGGCCCTTACGGCCCTCAGTTCCGTCTTCGGTGGCGATCACCATTTCCCGGGCGCGGGACCTTACCGGCCCCAAAAGCCCCTCCCGTTCCTCCGCGCCCCGGAGGGTCCTGAACCCGGCGTAAAAATCAAAGCACTGCCCGGCGAGTTCCCCGGCAAAGGCGAGGAGGGGGGCGATGCCGATCCCGCCGCCGATAAGGGCGACGGCTCCCCCCGGGGGGGGTAAAAAATCTCCCCAGGCGTTTCCCAGGGGGCCGATCAATTCCGCCATTTCCCCTATCTCCAGGCCGGTCAACTCCCCGGTCCCCTTCCCCCGCCGGACCAAGAGAAACCGGACCCCCGGGCCCGGCCCGGCCGTTTCCCCCGGCAGGCGGTTCTCCGGGGTATCGGGGATCCAAGCGGCAGCGCTGAGGGGCCTCCCCAGAAACACCCCGGATCGGACAGGCTTGACCAAAAAAAACTGCCCCCCCCGGGGTGCCGGGCCGCTCCAGGCAAACTCCAGACAGCTTATCTCCGGCCCGATAGACCGCTTCCATATAAGCCGGCAGAAACAAGATGCCCGGGGGCTTATGCTATCCACATGGTTCACCCCCCCAGTTTACCCCGAAGGACGCAGGTCCGCAAGCCGGTAATGCTCAGTTTAACATAACCACAAACCAACCGTAATGCCTCATAACAAAATCTAACCCTACGCATGTCTAATTCCTGTACATATTTAGACTTACAATATGCCTATTTAGGATTCCAGATGGCTTTTGAGACTCTTTGTAACTCTTTATCCTACCTGGAATTAGCTCATTGTATAATCTCTTGTAATATAACGACTTAGGTCATTTTGGGTTAGAATTTTATTTTGAGGCATGACTTTTTTGGGGTTAGATTAATTATGAGGCATTGTGCTATCTTGACGAGAAGCAACTTGTAAAATACTATCAAATTATAGTGGCGGCATCCGTGCCGTTGTAAAACAATACAGCCTTTGCAAAGAGGTAACTAAGAAAGGAGCTTGTTATGGCAGTTTATCAGTGTAGCAAATGTGGCAAGGTTGTTCGTAATTCAACAACTCCGCAGAATTCGACAACATGTGAGGGGAAACACTTCCACTCATGGACAAAAATCACCGATGATGGCGATGCGACATATGAATGCCATAAATGTGGACTGACGATTGAAAGGTGTAAATCAACACCACAGAACACCACAACTTGTGAGGGCAAACATTTCCATACGTGGCATAAAATGTAAAGGAGGGAAGAATTAGATGAAGAAATCTATTGTTTCTGGCGTGTTGATTATTGCCGCCATTATTTGTCTTTTGCTCATGTGTTGGTCTGCGGTTCAATTTGGAGCAATAGACCCTATCGAAATGCCGGGTAGTTTCATAGGGGCAGCATTAGGGGCGGCCATTACTGGTGTAATCACGGTGATACTTCTTAAGGGTCAATCAGCAGCAGAAGAAAAAAAAGAACGAGCCATTAAAATATTCGAGAAAAAACTCATGGTCTATTCACAATTTATGGAGCATCTCTGGGGAATGTTCAGTGATTCGGAAGTGACTCGCGAAGAATTGAATCAATTAAGAAACATTTGTTTTCAGCAACTTGTATTTTTTCTTGATGATGAACAGATTGAGGGCATCTCGAAGCAATTGGAAAAAATTGCCTATGATATTGACATGGTGGGGGTAGTAGCGGCAGGGGCTAAAATCACTTCTATTTTGAAAGAGAATCTCTACCCTGAAGCAGTGAAACCTCCGAAGGAGAAAGAAAAAAGTAAAGTCGGGAAAAATTCATTAGTCACTTTGTTCATGTCGTTTAGGAAGGAGAATACTTTTACTGAATACAAAACAGACGTCACGCCGTCTCCTGAATTTGATTCTTCACAGCAGTCTTTTGAAAGCCAAGATGTTTTACCGCGCTGCTGGCATTTTTCGATGTACGATGAAACACAGCTCAAGGTGCTTGAAAACGATAACGATAAGGGAGAAACGATTTTAGCGCTTTTTGAGCTTGGCGAATCATGGAGAACTGGGTATGTTAAACAAGTCCAACCAGGGAATATAATATTCTTATTCAAGAGAGGTGGCTCTGGGTATATCGGCGCCTTCAAGGCCATAAGTACAGAAGTGATTGAATACGAAGAAGACCATGAGGATTATAATGCTCGCGAGGATATGTATAATTACCTTAACGATGGTTGCGCCGACTATGCGGCAAACATAATTGTTAGACCACTTGCTTTTAATTGCAAAGGAGTCGGCTGTAAATCACCCAGGCGCAAGACTATTGAGCCTATTAACGATAGAGAAGCGGTTAATTATCTTCTGACCCGTTTCAGCGGCAATGATTTAACCGAAGAACAGAAGGCCGGCATGAACAAGTTTGAGTCCGGTAAACTTGTTAACATACAAGATGCTGATAGGGCCTTTTTCAAAAACTTGGTTGAAATTGCAGTTGGGTAGAAATACATTGCTGAAATCCAACCGTCCGCGTCCTTGCGGGCGGCTAATGTAGCAGAAAAAACGGCGTTTACAGGTCTGTTTATGCTTTTTTGTCCTGCCGGACAAACTGGGCCGGTAGGCGGCTCGGCCTCCGGCGGGAAACGATCGTAATACAGATAGCCGCCAAAAGTGTGCCATGCCCCCATTATTTAAACATTAATAGAATTTGTTCGGAAAGCTCAGTTTCCGAACAAATTCCCCCTTTTTTAACCAGCCAATATCCTTTTTTACGATTTTTGAGTTCCCCGGTATGAGCCTCCGCGGAGCAGAGCTCCGCGGTATCTTAAGCGTTGCCTGATTCGGAACGGAGGCTCGTTCGATAGGAAATTTATAATACCGTCTGGTTTAATACCAAATTTCGTAAGCGTTACGTTATTTGAGCCGGAGCAGAGCTCCGGGGTATTAAACCAGACTCCCGAATAAACCCTACAACCCTGATGAAGACTTCCATGAACGATAACGGCCTTTACAGAAGATGCCTTGAAGTTCACGGATCATTTGCTGCTCCTTGGTTATAGTGGCTTTTGGAACATCTTGCCGCTTTTGAAAGG
>NZ_JAJQRC010000076.1:0-5897 GCF_046533115.1 Treponema sp. TIM-1 | reverse complement strand
TCCGCCTTGAGTTCCTGGCGGGGAAATTATTCACCGGCCAGGACATCCGGGGAAAGGACAAAACCTACGACGACCTGCAGGCGGCCTACCAGATCGCCATTCTGGCGAAGGGCCGGTTTTTCCCGGACGAGTCCTTTCTCCACTGTTTTGAGTACTACGATCCGGAGCGGGGCGTCTCCCTGGGAGGCCGGAGCCGGATCATCACGGTGGAGTTGTCCAAGGTAGAGGCGGTGGTGCAAAAGCCCGTGAAGGAGATGACGGGGGCGGAGCTCTGGGCAGTGTACTTCCGGTACCTGACGGACAAGAGCAAGCGGCGAATAATCAACGAAATTATAGCGAGGGAGGAGGGAATAGCCATGGCCAGTGAAGTATTAATCACGATCAGCAAGGACGAGATAGAACGGGCGCGGCTGATGAGCGAATACAAGTACGAATTAGACACTCAGAGCAAAGTCGTTCAGGCAAAACGGGAAGGCCGGCGGGAAGGTATGCAGGAAATTGCAAAAGCCCTGAAAGCGCTCGGGGACCCTGTCGAAAAAATAGCCGCAGTTACCGGGCTTTCCCCGGATGAAATTGCCGGGCTGTGAGGGCACAGTGACAGATACCATTTAAGGAAATTTAACCGCGAAGGCGAAGAAGAAAAGAAAGGAATTCATTCTTAATGCTTACTTCCCTTCTCGCCTTTTTCGCCTTCGTGGTCGAATTCTCTTCTCTATTTCTTTTCTTCCGGGGCCTGATACAGCAAGGCATTGATTATGGCGGCGGCTATGGGGCTGCCGCCTTTTCTGCCACGGGCGATGATGCAGGGGATGGCGGCGGTTTCGAAGAGGGCCTTGGATTCTTCCACATGGACAAAGCCTACGGGGACCGCGATGACCAGTTTGGGGAGAACTTGTTCCCGGCGGATCAATTCGTGGAGCCGTATGAGGGCGGTGGGGGCGTTGCCGATGGCAAATATCAGGGGAGGGGGCAATAAGGCGGCTTTGTCTACCGCTGCCGAGGCCCGGGTGGTAGCTCCGGCTTTTGCCGCTTCGGCCACATCCTCGTCGGCCATAAAGCAGTGGACCTGTCCGTGGTAGCGGGCCAGGACCTGCTTGTTGATCCCCGCCATGGCCATCTGGGTGTCGGTAACCACCCAGGTTCCGGCGTGGAGCAGTTCCACCCCGATCCGGGCGGCATCGTGGGTAAAAACCAGGGTTTTATCATAGTCAAAATCAGCGGTGGCGTGGATCACCCGCCTGAGGACCGCTTCTTCGGCGGGGGGCCGTTCCGGGCGGCCCTCCTCCCGGCGCCGCTGTTTTAATTCCTCCGCGATAATTTCAAAACTCTTTTTTTCGATTTCTTCGGGACCGAGGGTTTTCATTTCTCTATACCTATCCGGGCCGTTATTCCCCGGTCAAAGGGGTGTTTGATCTTTCTTATTTCCGAAACATAATCCGCCCGGTCCACGAGCCATGGGGGGGGGTTCCGACCGGTAAGAACCAGTTCCAGTTCCGGGGGTTTGTTTTCCACCAGGAAACGGAATTCCCCCTCATCCAGCATCCGGATGTTTACCGCGTCGAGTACCTCGTCCAGGACCAAGAGGTCCACCGGCGCGGCGGCTAGGGCTTCCCGAACCAGATCCAGGATACACCGCTGCTCTTCCCCGCAGCGGGTCCGGGCGGCATCATCCATCCGGTGGGTAAAACCCAGCTTTACCGTGGAGCGGATCACCCGAATCCCCAGCTTTTCCAGGGGGGCCAGTTCCCCGGTGATTCCGGTTTTTAAAAACTGGGCGAATACCACGGTTTTATCCCTGCCCGCGGCCCGGAGGGATAGTCCCAGGGAGGCGGTGGTTTTACCCTTACCATCGCCGATATACAGATGAATTAAACCGTTTTTCATATCCCCTCCTCAAGGATTTGATACACCCGTTCCATATCCAGGTGGGTCCGCAGGCAATCCGCCAGGGTATCGTATTGTTTCTCTTTATATGCCTTCCAACCGCTTTCCGTCCCGGTTGGGACCGCTTCCGTATCCCCGGAGAGGGCTTTGACCAGGGCCTGGGCGATGTTACCGGCGTCAAAGAGCCCGTGAATATAGGAGCCGTACACATTCCCGCTATAAAGGCCGTCTTGCTTGGCAATGCCGGTGTTGCTGTCCCGGATGTCCGCGAGATACCCGGTTCCGCCGGCTTCCCCCTCGCTTATCCCCATGTGTACCTCGTACCCTTCCAGGTCCATCCCGGACAGGGGTTTGAGGATGCCCCCCAGCGCGGCAAAGGTCCCCTGGACCCTGGTCCGGGTTTTTTCCTTTTCAAAGACGGTGGTTACCGGCAGCAGGCCGAGACCTTCCATGGTTCCCCCCCCCTCAACCCCATGGGGGTCCCGCAGGGTACGGCCCAACATCTGGTAGCCCCCGCAGATACCGAATACCGGCGTTCCCCCTTCGGCAAATTTTCGTATGCCGGAGGCCAGGCCGTTTTGCACCAGCCAACGCAGATCCCCCATGGTGTTTTTGGTACCGGGGAGGATGATCAGGCCGGGATTTCCGAGCTTTTCAGGGGCGTCCACATACCGAAGCCTTACCCCCGGAAGGCGGCTGAGTACATTAAAATCCGTAAAGTTGGAGATCCGGGGAAAACGGATCACCCCGATATCCGCCAGGGGCGGCCGGGAGGGATCGTTTTGGGGGGCGCCGGTGAAGCGTTCGGTGAGGCTGTCCTCGTCGTCAATATCGATTTTTATATGGGGGATCACCCCCAAAACCGGTTTATGAATGAGCCCTTCCATTTGGCGCAGCCCCGGTTCCAGAATGGCCCGGCTACCCCGGAATTTATTTATCACCACCCCTTTAACAAAATCCCGCTCCTCCGGGGTAAATAAAAACAGGGTGCCCACCAGGGAGGCGAAGACCCCGCCCCGATCGATGTCCCCTACCAACAAAACCGGCGCCTTTGCCAGCCGGGCCATGTACATATTGACCATATCCTGTTCTTTAAGATTTATCTCCGCGGGGCTTCCGGCCCCTTCCAAGACGATAATATCATAGGCCCGGCAAAGCCGCTCAAAGGACTCCCGGATCCTGGGTTCAAAGGCTTTTTTATGGGAATAATAATGCTCCGCGCTCTGATCCCCAAGGATCTCTCCCTGGACAATAACCTGGGATCGGGTATCGCCGGTGGGTTTGAGCAGGATGGGGTTCATATCCGTATGGGGTTCTATCCCCGCGGCTTCCGCCTGGACCACCTGGGCCCGGCCCATCTCAAGCCCCTCCCGGGTGATATAGGAATTGAGGGCCATGTTCTGGGACTTAAAGGGTGCAACCCGGTAACCGTCCTGTTTAAAGATCCGGCATAAGCCCGCCGCCATAAGGCTTTTGCCCACATTCGACGCGGTTCCCTGGATCATGATGGTTTTTGCCATGGGGTCTCCTTCTGCATATCCCGCAAAACAGCGATGAGGGTCCTGTTTTCGGCGGGGCTTTTTACGGCGATCCGGTAATAGGAGTCGTCCAGCCCCGGATAGTTGGCGCAGCTTCGCACCAGGATCCCCCGGTCCAAAAGGGCGTGGAAAAACCCGGCCCCGGCCGCCGCACCGGGGAGTCTGAAAAAAAGGTAATTGGCCTCGCCCCCCAAGACCTCAAAGCCCAGGTCCGCCAGGGCGGCTTTCATCATGGTCCGTTCGGCTTTTACCATACGCCGCAGTTCCTCCATATAGGCGGTTTCTTGAAGCGCCGCGATCCCCGCCCGCTGGGCCGGCGTTGATACGCTCCAGGGGGGCCCGGTTTCGGCGATAGTCCGGGCGATTTCGGGGGAGCCGCAGAGAATATACCCCAGCCGGAGCCCGGCCATGGCGTAACGCTTGGTAAAGGCCCTGAGGATGATGAGGTGGGGAGAGCGGGGCAAGCCGCCAAGCAGGGTATGGGCGGCGGGGTCGTCCAGGAGTTCGTTAAAACATTCGTCCGCCGCCAGGAGGGCGCCGGCATCGCCGCAGCGTTGGGAGATCCGCCGCACCAATTCCGGGTCGGCCAGGAGGCCCGTGGGGTTGTTGGGGTTACAGAAGAACACGAGGTCCGTACCGGAACGGATCTTCCCCAGTATTGTTTCATCCACCCGAAAATGGGGATAGGTCAGTTCGTACCGTTCGACAACACATCCCACTTCTCTCAGGGCTTTTTCATATTCCGAAAAAGAGGGGGCCATGACCAGGGCCTTTTTTGGTTTTACCCGGTATACGATCCGGTATATCAAATCCGCGGCCCCATTGCCGCATACGATCCGGTCCGCCTCCAGGCCGTGATGTTTTGCCAGGGCCTCCCGCAGTTCCCCGCACCGGGGATCGGGGTAACGGTCAAAATTCCGGGCCTCCCTGGTAAGCACCTCCACGACCCTCGGGGGCAGCCCCAGGGGACTGATATTGGCGGAAAAATCCAGGAGCCCCGGAGAGCCGGGGCCGGGGATATGCCGGGGAACGTAAATATCACCGCCATGATCATGGTACATACCACCCCCTACCGCGCCGCAACAAAACCGATGACCAGCCTGACTAAACAGGCTGCGGGCAGAAACAGCAGGGATGCCCCATACATGAGGCGGATTGCGGATTTTATGTCCCCGGCATTGACAGGCCGTGAGGCATCCCCTAATACCGCCTTTTCATGCAGCTCCCCAAAATAGCTGGCGTTCCCCCCCAGAGCTATGCCCAGGGCGCCGGCACAGGCCGATTCCGGATGTCCGCTGTTCGGGCTGGCATGGAGGCCCCGGTCCCGCCGGTAGATCCGGGCGGCGTTTTTCGCGTCATAGCCCAGGATGGCCGCCGCGGCGATCATAAGCCGGGCGGATATGCGGGCGGGCAGCCGGTTGGCAAGATCATCCAGCTTCGCGGCGGTTCTGCCGAAGATCATATACCGGCGGTTTTTATACCCGATCATGGAATCCAGGGTATTAACCGCTTTGTAAACCATCCCCAGGGGGGGGCCGCCCAGGGCCAAAAAAAACAGGGGGGCGATCACGCCATCGGAAAGGTTTTCCGCCACGGTTTCCACCGCGGCCTTGATCACCTGCTCCAGGGAGAGGTCCGCGGTATCCCGGCCGACGATCCTGGATACGGCCTGCCGGGCCCCCGCCAGATCTTCCCGGACCGCCTGCCGGTACACCTTCATGCTTTCCGTTTGCAGGGACCGGGCGGACAGGGCCAGCCAGCACAGGAAAACTTCCACCGTGAACCCTGCCCAGGGGCTCTGCCCATAGGCAAAAAAGAGCAGGGCCCCGGAAAGGAAAAGACTTACGGACGTAACCAGGACGACCAGCAGGGTCCCGGCCGCCCGCTCGTTATGGGGCAAAAGCCGCCGGAGGATCGATTCTCCCCGGTCTATTAAAAAACCCATTCCCCGGACCGGATGGGGTATGCCCGGCGGATCCCCCAGGAGGAGGTCCAGCAAAAAACCCAGGGCAATAGCCGCGGGGCCCAGAAGAAAAACCATCCCCTCTACCTCCTTGCCGGCGCGTGGCCTCCCATGACGAGCTTACTTTAAAGCCTGTTTTTTCGCAATATCGGTATTACCGCGAAGGAGACATAAAAGAGAGAATTCGACCACGAAGGCGCAGAAGGCGCAGAAGGGAAGAGAGAAGAGGGTTAACCACGAACGACACGAACCACACGAACGAAGACGGGGGATTAAGAGAGGAGAGAGGAGAGAGGAAAAATAGAAAAAAACCACGAACCACACAAACCTCACGAACAAGAGGGAAGAATTCGACCGCGAAGGAGGCATAAAAGAGAGAATTCGATCACGAAGGCGCAGAAGGCGAAGAAGGCGAAGAAGGGAAGAGGGTTAACCACGAACGACACGAACCACACGAACGAAGAAGGGGGATTAAGAGAGGAGTTAGGAGAGAGGAGAGGGAAGAATGGACT
>NZ_JAJQRC010000075.1:0-6485 GCF_046533115.1 Treponema sp. TIM-1 | reverse complement strand
AAGAATAAAATGCGATGCATTTTATTCTAATTGCTTACGCAATAACGAAATAACTTGCCCTTTTGGGCAAGTTATTTTTGAACAGTTCCTAAGGCGACAGCAATGCTCAGTTTCAAAAAGAACAGAAAAAACCACGAACTTTTGCTTCGATACTCCAGAATTTATACCTGAATTCTCTTCTCTCCTTTGTTCGTGAGGTTTGTGTGGTTCGTGGTTATTTTAACCGGTAACATTTTAGGCGTTATGGTGTACTATTTATCCGCCAGCAGGGAACGCCCTTTTTTCAAGGCGGCGCCGGGAAACTTCTTATTGATTTCCAGGATGTATTTTTCCAGGTCCCGTTCTTTTTCATTACCGGAATCAAATAATTCCGCCTGAGGACTTGCGCTCTTTGTTTCAAGGTTCATCAGCCCCGCGCCGATTAAGCGTATTCCCCTGCCGGATTGGTATTTCTTACGGAACAGGGCCGAAAGGTGTTCAAACAGTTCGTTCATGGTGCTGACCGGATGGGGAAGGGATTCCCGGGCGCTTTGGGTAGAAAAATCATTATAGCGGATTTTGATAGCGATTGTTCTGCTTTGCCAGTTATCATTAAGCAGCCGGAACATGAGGGTTTGGCAGATAGCAAATAAGGCGGTTTCTATGGTAAATTCATCATACAGATCATAGGGAAAGGTCTGTTCGGCGCTTATGGAACGGGAGGGTCTATCATCAAAGGCTTGGGCCGCTTCCCCCCGAACGGCGCGGTACAAAAAAAGGCCGAAGGCCTTCCCAAAAACTGCGGTGAGGCTTTCCAGGGACAGCCGGTAAATATCTTCGCCGGTTTTAAGCCCATACTGTTTAAATTGTTCCTGGGTTTTTTTCCCCGCCCCCCAAATTTTATCAACCGGCAGGGAACGCATAAAGGGTTCCTCTTCTCCCGGGGCTAGTATAAAGGTCCCATCGGGCTTTGACATTCCCGAGGCGATTTTGGCGACATACTTGTTGGCGGCAAGCCCCAGGGAAACGGTTAAGCCCGTCCGTCCCCGGACGACCGCTTTGATTTTTTTTGCGGTTTCCTCGGGGGGACCGAAAAGCCCGGTGGTCCCGGTTATATCCAAAAAGGCTTCATCAATAGAAATTTGCCTGACCTCGGGGGAGAATTCCGAGAAGATCGCCATGACCTCCGCGGATTTTTCCCGGTACCGTTTCATATTGCCCCGGAGGTATATTCCCGTGGGACAAAGCTCCCAGGCGCGGGCAATGGGCATGGCGGAGTGGACCCCGTATTTCCGCGCCTCATAGGAGGCGGTGGACACCACACTACGGCGGTCTCCGGGAAGGCCGCCGACAATAACCGGCTTTCCGCGGTATTCGGGGTGGTCAAACTGTTCGACCGAAGCGTAAAAAGCGTCCAGATCGGCATGGATATAATACATACGCGCACCATAAAAGAACATCAAGACAGCCGAGCCGGTTCCAAAACCCTGGCCCGCCCGGACCACCGGATTTTGAAACCACCTCAGCCCCTTATATATTCTTACACAGTCGCGAAAAAATATCCACCAAGAACGGACAGGGCAAAAGCATTTACCTTTTAGCCGGGATACACCAAATCATTCTTACCGGTACGGAGAAATTTTTCGGGGGTCCTGGCGGCTGTAAACCCATAGGGTCCCCCCAGAGGGTCCCCCCTATGGGTTTACACCGCCACCCCGCCCTGACTTTTCCCACCGTACCGATAATTTCCTCCGGGTGTATCCCGGCTAGACGCCAAAAATTGCCCTGTCCCCCTTTAAACAGGGGGAAGAGAAGATCCACTGGTGTCATGTAGAACGCCTTGACACCGTAATCCGGGCAATCGACGGCGGTGCCGATCCTTTTAAAACCCCTTTACCGCGCCCCTTCAAAACCAAGTTTGAGGTCATTGATAATGTCGTCAATATGTTCGGTACCGACGGAGAGCCGGATGGTGTTGGGTTTGATTCCCTGTTCCAAGAGGTCCTTTTCGTCCACCTGGGAATGGGTGGTGGAGGCGGGGTGGATCACCAGGGACTTCACGTCGGCCACATTGGCCAAGAGGGAAAAAAGTTTCAGTTGGGCGATAAAGGCCTTGGCAGCTTCGGCACCGCCCTTGATCTCGAAGGTGAAGATCGACGCGCCTCCCTTGGGAAAGTAGCGCCCGTAGAGTTTGTGGTCCCGGTGCTCCGCCAGAGCCGGATGGTTCACCTGCTCGACCTGGGGGTGGTTCTTGAGGAAGTCCACCACCTTGAGGGCGTTTTCCACATGCCGTTCCACCCGGAGGGAGAGGGTTTCCAGGCCCTGGAGGAAGAGGAATGCGTTGAAGGGGGAGAGGGCAGCGCCGGTGTCCCGAAGCAGGGTGGTCCGGGCCTTGATGATGTAGGCCAGATTTTTCACCGCATCGGTAAAGACCACCCCGTGGTAACTGGGATTGGGCTTGGATAGGCCGGGGAACTTGTCGTTTTGCGCCCAGTCGAATTTGCCGGCATCCACCAGGACCCCGCCGATGGAGGTTCCGTGACCGCCGATAAATTTGGTGGCCGAATGCACCACCACGTCCGCCCCATATTCAATGGGCCGCAGGAGGTAGGGGGTGGCAAAGGTGTTGTCCACGATCAGGGGGATCCCGTGTTTGTGGGCAATATCCGCCACAACCTCCACATCCACCACCGAGGCGTTGGGGTTCCCCAGGGTCTCGAAGAATAGGGCCTTGGTATTGGCCTTAATGGCCTTCTCGAAATTTTCAGGATTGCTGCCGTCTATAAAGGTGGTTTCTATCCCTATGTCCTTGAAGGTGTTGGCAAAGAGGTTAAAGGTGCCCCCGTAGATCTGAAAATCCGAAACAATATGATCCCCGGTGCGGGCGATGTTTTGGATGGCGTAGGTGGTGGCTGCGGCCCCGGAGGCGGTGGCCAGGGCGGCAACCCCCTTTTCCAGGGCGGCGATCCGCTGCTCAAACACATCCCAGGTGGGGTTCATGATCCGGGTGTAAATGTTCCCCGGCTCGGTCAGGGCGAAACGCCCCGCAGCCTGGGCCGGGTCCCTAAAAACATAGGACGAGGTTTGATAGATAGGCACCGCCCGGGCGTCCGTGGTGGGATCCGGCTTCTCCTGACCCACATGGATCTGGAGGGTCTCAAATTTGTAATTCTCGTTACTCATAATAAATCTCCTTCTTGCCGCGTTAAATAAAAAATTGCGCCGGGCTCCCTTATCCTGGACGTGGAATACTCCTTCCCCGGATACCGACGAGCTTCCGTATATTTTCCGGTCATTCCCAACGGGACAAACCATGGTACACACCCCGCAGGGGTAGCGCATCTCTTTTCTCAAAAAATGATGATACTTGGCGCATCTATACCGGTCCATATCGGCAATAACCGAATTCGGAATCGTGGTAAACGCGCTGATGGGGCAATTTTTTTTACAAAGCCCGCATTGGATACAAAGTTCCTTTTCCACCAGGGGGTCCGGGGCGATCTCCGCGTCGGTGATCACCGACACAAACCGCACCCGGGGGCCGTACTCCGGCGTTAACAGGCAGTGGTTCGCCCCGATGGTCCCCAGCCCGGCAAAACAAGCGGCGATCACCTGGGAAAAGGCGGCCTCGGGCTTCTCCACCAGGGCCGAAATATCCCCATACCCATCCCGGGGGAAAAAAAACGCCCGGTATCCCAAGGTGTTGAGCAGATTCGCCAGCCGATAGGCCGCCTCATCCAGCAGCCGGTTAGTGGTGTTGTAGAGCTCCGAATAAACCACCGACGGCGTAGTCTCCAGCATGGGAAGAAAGATCTGCACCCCTCCGACGATCACCGTCCGGGACCAGGGCCAAAGGGTCTGGGGATAGAACTTTTCCCGGGGATAGGGGAACTGCCCCCAGCGATCCACGTTGGCGAATCCCAAAAGATTGATCCCCAACCGGTCCGCTTCGCGGGTAATCTTTTTTTTCAGCTCCCGTTTTTCAATCATCGGCCCCCTCCGAATGAATCGGCCCGCCCCGAAGCTCCCCATAAAATAAAGGCAGGCTCCATACCCCGCTAACCAGCTAAAGTCCAATTTCCCGGGAAAAACCACGGATCGCCGCTCCGCGATGCTCCATCATACCGGCAAATTCACAAAAATTATAGCCAATCAGGGCTATTTCAAAATATACATATTATACACATAGGATTAATATGTTATTAAATTACGATAATATGATTTCCCCATTGTGTCAAGGGGACCTACCGCAAATATCAAATTTTTTTTAAAAACCGGCCCTTTTTTCGGTTACGTCCATGGGTACTTACCTAGGTATCACGGTTCAAGGTGGAGTGAACCTTTTGCTCCCTGGACCAGTGAGGCTGTTTCAAAACTGAAGTTTTAAAACAGCCTCAAATAAATGACCTGTTTAGAAAATGGGCCGATCCCCCTGACGGTTCCTTCTAAAGCGCCGGCTGCTTTTTTAATACCGATTGGTCATAGTCCGCCGGGGGCAGATACCCCAAAAGCTGGATGCAGGTGGCCGCGAGGGAACTGATCCCCAAGCCTTCGCGAAGGCCGCCTTCCCCGGCTGTTCGGAAATATTCGCCTTTGTATTCGGGATCATAGATGATACAGGGCACGGGGTTGAGGCTGTGGCTGGTTTTTGCCTTGGGAGTCCCGTCTTCTTTATAAACCACCGCGCCGGTTTTTTTGTTGTGTTCAAACATATCGTCGGAATTGCCGTGGTCCGCGGTGATCACCATTATCCCCCCGGCCTCCTCCACGGCCTTGGCCAGGCGGCCGAGCTGCAGGTCCATCCCCTCCATGGAACAGACCACCGCCTGGTAAACCCCGGTATGGCCCACCATATCCCCGTTGGGGAAGTTGAGCCGGATAAAATCGTATTTTCCCGAACCAAGGGCCTTGAGGACCTGGTCGGTGATCTCGGCGCACTTCATCCAGGGCCGCTGTTCAAAGGGGACCACGTCGCTTTTGATTTCCACATAGTCTTCCAGCTTGTCGTCGAATTTGCCGGTACGGTTGCCGTTGAAAAAATAGGTAACATGGCCGTACTTTTGGGTTTCGGAGATCGCCAGGGTCCGTACCCCGGTGGCGGCCAGGTATTCCCCCATGGTCCGATCAATGGCAGGGGGGCTTACCAGGTAACGCTTGGGCACATGGGTATCTCCGTCGTATTCCATCATCCCTGCGTAACAAACCCGGGGCCGGCGGCCCCGGTCAAATTTGTCGAAGTTGTCTTCCTCAAAGGCCGCGGTGATCTCCAGGGCCCGGTCCCCCCGGAAGTTGAAATAAACCACCGAATCCCCGTCCTCTATGGTACCGATGGGTTTGCCCCCTTCGGCAATAACAAATTCCTTGAGGTCCTGATCGATGATCCCGGGGATCTCCTTACGATAGGTTTCCACCGCTTCCCGGGTACCGGCAAATTGCCGCGCCTTCCCGTGCACATGGGTTTTCCACCCCCGTTCCACCATGGTCCAGTCCGCGCCGTAACGGTCCATGGTGATCCACATCCGGCCGCCCCCGGAGCCGATCCGGGCGTCCAAGCCGTTGGTACTTTCTTCTTTTAAGAAAGCCTCAAAGGGGTCCACATAGTCCAGGGCGCTGGTTTCCCCCACATCCCGGCCGTCAAAAAGCACATGGACCCGGATCCGTTTGACCCCTTCTTTTTTCGCCTGCCGGATCATGGCCTTAAGGTGGTCCAGATGACTGTGGACATTGCCGTCGGAGAAAAGGCCGATAAAGTGAAGGGTGGGCGCCCGGGGAGTTCCCGCCCCCTTGGTAAGCCCGGCGATAATCTCCTGCCAGGCGTGGCCCTGGAACATGGCGCCGGTTTCAATGGCGGTGGAAACCAGGGCCGCCCCCTGGTTAAAAACCCTGCCGCAGCCCATGGCGTTGTGGCCCACCTCACTGTTACCCATATCTTCATCCGAGGGAAGGCCCACTGCTTTTCCGTGGGCTTTTAACTTTACCGTGGGGCTTTTTGCCTTAATCGCGGCGAGATTATACATTTTAGCATCGGCGACCGCATCGCCTTCCTTATATTTACCGTATCCGACACCATCCATAATAACCAAGAGTACCGGACCACGCCGGCCTTTCCAGGCTGGATCTTTTTTAAGGGCTTCTACCATGGGAACTCCTTTATCCGTCAAGCCGGGTTTTCAGCACTGTCCCAGCATCCTATTCTTTAAATATAGCAAATTATACCGGGTTTTAACAGGTGTCTGGGGCCACAGTATGCCCAGTTTCAACAAAGGACAGGAAAAATAGCTACGAACCTCACGGACAAGGAGAGAAATAACCACGAACCACACAAACCACACGAACAAAAGAGAGAATTTAACCACGAAGGCGCATAAGGCGAAGAAGTGAAGAATGAAGAATGTTCCTCACTTCTAACTCCTCCCTCCTCCCTCCTCCCTCCTCTCTTAATTCCCTTATTCGCCTTCTTCGCCTTTGTGGTCAAATTCTCTTCCCGTCTCTTCCTCTTCGTTCGT
>NZ_JAJQRC010000074.1:0-6732 GCF_046533115.1 Treponema sp. TIM-1 | reverse complement strand
AATAAAATGCGATGCATTTTATTCTAATTGCTTACGCAATAACGAAATAACTTGCCCTTTTGGGCAAGTTATTTTTGAACAGTTCCTTATGTAAAGATCATTACCGTAGCGTACTAAAAATATCCGGATTGACAGAACATGGTTTCCGCTATACCGTAATAGTGAACTTGGCTTGTTGGAGGTATTACCATGAAAGAAGTGTATGATTTTCTAAAGGAGGCCGAAACCTACTATCTCGCCACCGCGGAAGGGGATCAGCCGCGGGTGCGGCCATTCGGCACGGTAGACATTTTTGAGAACCGGCTCTATATTCAGACCGGCAAAGCCAAACCGGTGGCAAAACAGATGGCCGCCAATCCCAAAGTGGAAATCAGCGCCATGGACAAACAGGGCCGCTGGATCCGCGTCGCCGGGGAAGTCGTTGAAGATAACCGGGTGGAGGCGAAGAAACATATGCTCGACGCCTATCCTCAGCTCAGGAACCGTTACAGCGAAACAGATGACAATACCCAGGTGCTGTATCTTAAAAACGTTACTGCCACCATTGAAGCCTTTGGGAGGGACAAGAAGGTAATAACTTTCTAGAAGCCTGCCGCGCTTCCCGCCGCGGGTCCTAATAGATAAACGGAATAATGCGGTACTTTACCTTTTTGGTGTAGGCATCCCATAGTGCGCCGTATTTGGCTTTACATATCTTGTCGTCGTCTATCTGCCGGGTGAACAAGAGGCCGATATAGTAAAGCGGGTATAGCCATACCTGCCAGACAGCGGGGTATCCGGCGCTCAGGGCAATGCCGCAGGCCATCAGTATCTCACCGAGATAGTTGATATGGCGGCTCAGGCCCCAAAAACCGTTTGCCAGCAAACGGCGTTCTCCGTCGTCGAGGACTGCGGGGGCAAGGCCGAAAAATTTCTTTTCCGGTGAAAGCTTGAAGTAATATTTTTGCAGATTGGCGCCCCGGGACAGGAACCAGCCCATGAAGAAAACGAGGGCAAAGCAGAGGTTAAGCCAAAGGGGGCGCTGCGGATTGGGCAGATCCACGGTTGACCAGAGGGAAACGGCGTAGAAGTAGGGATAAAAGGCAAGGCAGCCGAAGCCCAGCTTGAACCCTACCCGCTCGGCAATAAAATCGTAGGTATAGAGGTGAACCTTCTCGAAGCTGAGATAATCCCACACGAACCAGCTTAACAGGGCGGCGCATAAAAACACCCCGGGGTTATATACTTCGCGGCTTTGATAATGGTAGACCGCGAAAGAGAGGGTGTTTAATTCAAGCATGACGGCCCCCACGAGGTAGAGCCACATCTTGGCGTCAACAAACCCCTGCCGTAATTGCGGGTTCTTCAAGCGGCCAAACCACAGGTCGGCGGGAAAGGGTTTGCCGGTGGACGGGCAGGGAAGTACGATGAGCAGTGAAAACAAAAGGCCCAGGGTAAGGGCCCCCAGGAGGCTGGACCATCGAACCTGGTACAGCCAGTCCAGCGGAACCCATTTCAGCAGCCCCAGCGCCAGCCACAGGAGGACACTCAGGGCAAGAACCACGATGCCGTTTATCCGGTAGTCCAATGCTTCCCCGGTTTGTTCATGCCGGACATAGCCCTTCATCCGTTTGGCGGGAAGGACCAGGTGCAAAAGGGTGATAAGCGCATAGGCGATCCAGGGGGTGAAAAAGCCAAGTACCGGTGTTTTCATGAGAGACCTCCGGTGTTTTTTGACATAAGGGCGATTGCCCCACGGCGGGGCAGAAGCCGCGTCATCACAAAATAGGCCAGTTTGTTTACGGCGCCGGGAATCACCAGGGGGCCTTTCCCCAGGGCCCGCAAGGTCCGCTCCGCCACTTCCCCGGCCTCCAGGCTTCCCGGCGCCGCTTTGGTTTTTTCCGCCCGCCGGTAACCGGGGGTGAGAACGGCGCCGGCGCGGCATCCGGCCACATCTATGCCATGGGGCTTTAATTCTTTCCATAAGCCTTCGGCCAGGATGGCGTTAAACGCCTTGGTGGCGGCATAGGCCGCCAATTTCGGAGTCCCCTGTGCGCCGGCGAGGGACGACATCAACACCATGCCTCCCCGGCCCCGCGCTATCATCGGCGCGGCCAGTAATTTTGCCAGAAGCAGCGGGGTTTTCACATTGACCGCCGCAGCCAGGGCTAACTGTTCTTCCGAAATGTCTTCAAACAAACCGATAGGCGCAAAGGCGGCGTTGTACACCAAGAGGCCCACCGGAACACCCAGGCCGGTGACCAGGCTTTTTGTTTTTTCATAATCGGCCAGATCCACCGCGTGGCATATCACCTCCACCTTATACTGTTCTTTAAGGCGGCGGGCGGTTGATTCCAGCCGCTCTTTTTCCCGGGCCAGGAGTACCAGGCCGAGTCCCCGCCGGGCCAGCGCCTCGGAGAAGGCCCCGCCCAATCCATAGGAAGCGCCGGCAATCAACGCATAGGGCCCGTATTTTTCCCTGAACAGCGGATCCGCTTTGTCATATCTCATCAAAACAAGTCAATCAAAAACACAAGAGCCTTGTCAATTACCCGAGGCAGGTCCGGTTTTAATGGTGAAAGCATAGGCCGCTTCGTCATCCACCCCATACACCGGCAAGGAATCGATATAGGTCTTGAAATACCGGACGATATCGGTTTATGCTACCGGAACGAGCCGGCCTGCGTAAGGGCCGGAGTATTATCTCTGTTTTAAGGCTGAGGAACTTATGAACCCCGTCACCATGTATCTCTCTAAAACCCCTCCGGATAAGGTACATACCGGATTTTTGGCCTATCTGTGTAATCTTCAGAAGATCGCTGAGAGCGCCCCGGAGGTTGCCGTTTCTATTGTGAAGGAATTGGAAAACCAGCGCCGCCGGGTTAAACTTATTGCCAGCGAAAACTACTGTTCCCTGGGGGTGCAGCTTGCCATGGGCAATTTGCTTACCGACAAATACGCCGAGGGCATGCCGAACCACCGGTTTTACGCGGGAAACGAAAATGTGGATGCCGTGGAAACCCTGGCCGCGGAGGAAGCCCGGAAGGTTTTTGGGGCGGAATATGCCAATGTTCAGCCCCATTGCGGGGCGGACGCCAATATCCTGGCGTATTGGGCCATCCTTACCACCCGGATCGAAAACCCCGCCTTAAAAAAATACGGCGAAACCAACCTGTATAAACTCACCCGCCCCCAATGGATGGAACTCAAGGCCGAATTAGGAAATCAGCGGCTTTTGGGCCTGGATTATTATTCCGGCGGCCACCTGACCCACGGGTACCGCTACAATATCTCCTCCCGGATCTTTGACGTGTACAGTTATTCGGTTTCCCCTGAAACCGGGCTGCTGGATTATGATGAAATTGAAAAGCAGGCCCGGGAGCTTAAACCCCTGATCCTTTTGGCCGGGTATTCCGCCTATCCCCGGAAGATCAACTTTAAGCGGATGCGGCAGATCGCGGACAAGGCCGGGGCAATACTGATGGTCGATATGGCCCACTTCGCCGGGCTGGTGGCAGGTAAGGTTTTTACCGGGGATTATGACCCGGTCCTCCATGCCCAGGTGGTAACCAGTACCACCCACAAGACCCTCCGGGGGCCCCGAGCCGGCATGGTCCTGTCCACCGCGGAATTTGCCGATGCCCTGGATAAGGGCTGCCCCCTGACCATGGGGGGGCCCCTGCCCCACATTATTGCCGCCAAGGCCGTGGCGTTCCGGGAGGCGGGTAAACCGGAGTTTCGGGACTACGCGGCCCGGATCGTGGAAAACTGCCGGGTTCTGGCCGCTTCCTGCGTGAAAAACGGCCTGGAAGTCCTCACCGGGGGGACCGACAATCACCTTTTCCTGGTAGATGTCCATCACCTGGGCCTTACCGGGCGGCAGGCGGAAAACAGCCTCCACGAATGCCACCTTACCCTCAACCGGAACAGCCTCCCCTTTGACCCCAACGGCCCCTGGTATACCTCGGGCCTGCGGATCGGGACCGCCGCGGTAACCACCCTGGGGATGACCCCGGCGGAAATGGAGGAACTGGGCGCCATCATTACCCTGGTGCTGAAGCATACCACCGCCGCGGAACATCCCCGGGGGGCCGGGGAAGCCGCCCAACCCAGTAAGGTCAAATACCATATCCGGGAAGATGCCAAGGCCGAAGCCCTCTCCCGGGTGGAAAAACTCCTCTCCCGGTTCCCGGTATATCCGGAACTGGACCTGGAACTGCTCAAAAAGGCTTTTTGCCCGTAGAACAGCCGGAATTTGCGGAGTTTTGCCATAGACGCCTTTTTTCCACCGGTAACCAATAAAGGACTCATATACCCGGCGAGAGGAGTGGGGGTAGCGGAAGCCTTGCTCCGGGCCGAAGGCCCCCGCAAGCGCTTGAGGCGTGCCGGTTTCGGCGGAGCAAGGCTGGAGCGAGGGGGAGCAGCGTCAAAAAAGGCGCCTGTTTTGGGGAAAAGAGGCGTGCTGGTTACCTCCCGGGCGCTCCCCCCCTTTAACGGATTTTTATTAAAAAAATGTGCTTTTCTTCCAAAAATAAATTATATTATAGATGGGCCGGTTTCAAAACTCGGAGGTAAAACCGGCCCGGCAAAAGCGGTCCAGTCCGCTGATAACATCGATTTTGGTCAGGGAGGTTTCCAGGTTTAAGAGAGTTAAAAAACGCAGAGAATCATGGTCCTGTGGGGATCTGATAGTTAATAACACCTTGCTTATTGTTCGGCTGGTTTTTATTCGAGGAGGGGTTCATACCCGGGCCCGCCTTTCGGCGGAAAGTCATTGGAATGTGGCGTATATATCCTCTGTAGATTTCCACGGGTGCACTTTAGGCGGGGCGTTGGGTAGGTCTAAGATTGCTTCTTCAACGACATTGAAAAAGCTTCTTTATATTTTGAATCTGTTTCAAGGCGTAATTTTTTGAAACAGGCGGTAGAAAAGGCGGTTAAGCCCCGGAGCAAGCCGGCCGCTTTTTCCGTTAAATCTCAGGCTGCTTGACGAGCAAAGCTTGTCGTTCAAAATTTCATGGTCCGGTAGAATCCAAGGATTTTGAAATAGCCTTATATCTCGAGGAGTTTTTAGAATGAAAATTAAAATGAGGCTCAGCATTATTGTTATTGTGATCCTGTTGATGGTGGTAGTGTCTTTATCGGTGATTCTTTTAAGCCGCGCCCGGAATATGCAGCTGCAGACCGTACGGAAAAGTACCACGAACCTTGCCAAGAGCATAGCCCTGGATCTGGAGGCGCGGTATGAGGTGTATCTCCATACCGCACAGAACCTGGCGTCCATTATGAACGATTACGAACAGCTGGATCCCGCGGTGCGCCGCAGTCAGTTTAACGTAAATATGCTGGCCCTGGTAGAAGCCAACGAGCGGATCGTTCAGATTTATACGGTCTGGAAGCCCAATGCCATTGACCATATGGACGCCCAATTCGCCGGACGGCCCGGCAACAGTCCTTCGGGCCAGTATGTTGCCATGTATACCCAGACCAGCGGCAAGACCGAGCTTGCCGCTTATGAAGATTATGAACGGATAACCGGGGATCTGTCGGATGTTGTCCGGATCGGGGATCCCATGCCCCGGGTAGTGGCAGGCGAACAGACCTATACGTGTAATATCCGGGTACCGGTGTTTAATTCAAAGAAGGAACTGGTGGCCAATGTGGGGGTGACCATTAATATGGCCTACACCCAGCCGGTAATCCAGGCGCTGTTGAGCGATTCCAGCATGGCGGAAATTTCCGCTGCCGCCGCTTATACCAACAACGGCACGGTTATCGGCAGCTATGACCCTGCCCGGATAGGTAAGGATATGCGGACCGCCGATAGCGTCCTGTTCAGTTCCCGTATTGACGAGGTGGCGGATGCGATTAAAAACGGAACCGTATATGATGTGGAGGAATATTCCCCCCTGCTGAAAACCGTCCTGCAGATAGTGGTACACCCGGTTCGGATCGGTGAAAATACCGCCCCCTGGGCAGTGATGATCGGTACCAGTGAAGCGGTTGTCCTTAAAGAAGTAAACGCGATGACTGTTTTTACCATCATCGTATCGGCCATTGCCATAATCCTGGCATCGATTGTTGTTTATTTTGTTGCATCCAGCATTACCAATCCCATCGTCAATGTGGCCCTTACCCTCAAGGACATCTCCGAAGGGGAAGGGGACCTGACCAAGGCCATCACGGTTAACTCCAGGGACGAAGTCGGCGACCTGGCCCGGTATTTTAACCAGACCCTGGAAAAGATCAAAAATCTGGTGATAATCATCAAACAACAGGCGGCTGCCCTCTTTGATATCGGGAACGAACTGGCCAGCAACATGACCGAGACCGCGGCGGCTATCAACCAGATCACCGCCAATATCCAGAGCATCAAGGGCCGGGTGATAAACCAGTCCGCCTCGGTTACCGAAACTAACTCCACCATGGAACAGATCACCATCAACATCGATAAACTCAACAGCCACATAGAAGACCAGACCTCCAGTGTCTCCCAGTCCTCCTCGGCGATTGAGGAGATGCTGGCCAATATCCAGTCCGTTACCCAGACCCTGGTAAAAAACGCCGATAACGTCCGGGACCTGGCGGCGGCGTCGGAAATAGGCCGGACCGGACTGCAGGAAGTGGCTGCGGACATCCAGGAAATAGCCCGGGAGTCCGAGGGGCTTTTGGAGATCAACGCGGTGATGGAAAACATCGCGAGCCAGACGAATCTGCTTTCGATGAACGCGGCCATAGAGGCGGCCCATGCCG
>NZ_JAJQRC010000073.1:0-7015 GCF_046533115.1 Treponema sp. TIM-1 | reverse complement strand
GAATTCAGGTATAAATTCCGGAATATCGAAGCAAAAGTTCGTGATGTTCGTGTCGTTCGTGGTTAATCCTATTCTTCCTGCGTAACATGAGTTGTTTAGTCTGCTAAGCTATTCCCAACAGCCGCAGCGTTACTTCCAGGAGCTTTTCCGTTTCCAGGGGTTTTGCCAGGTGGGCGTTCATCCCGGTGTCCAGGGCGCGGTCAATATCCTCCTTAAAGGCATTGGCGGTAAGGGCCACAATGGGAATGGTCTTGGCGTCGGACCGTTCCAGGGCCCTGATGGCCGCGGTGGCCGCATACCCGTCCATCGTGGGCATCTGTATGTCCATATAGATAATATCATAGGTGTTTTCCGGTGCCTCCTGAAACATGGTAAAGGCGGCGAGCCCGTCCGAGGCCTCGTCAATGGATATCCCCGTAAATTCCATCAGGTTTTTGGTGATGAGCCGGTTAATCTCCACATCGTCCACCAGGAGGGCCCGTTTGCCCGTCAGGGAACCGGTGGCGTCCTCCAGAAAAGGTTCCGGATTTTCCCTGGCCTGCATGGGGGATAGCCACAGTTCAAAGCTAAAGGTACTGCCCGCTCCCTCCCTGGAATTGACCAGAATATCCCCCCCAAAGAGCTGGACTATGTTTTTACTTATGGCCAGTCCCAGCCCGGTTCCTCCGTATTGTTTGGCGATCCGGCCGCTCCCCTGTTCAAAGGGCTTAAAGAGCAGCTGTTGGGTCGCGGCAGAGATACCGATGCCGTTGTCCTGAACGATAAATTCCAGCAGGCTCTTATTATTCTCGCGTTTCTTCTCCAGAATGGAGAATTCAATCCTCCCCAGTTCGGGAGTAAATTTCACCGCGTTTCCCAGGAGGTTGATCAGCACCTGCCGGAGCCGCAGGGAATCGCTCTGGTAGACCGCGGGTTTACGCATTTCAAAACGGGTAACAAAGGTGATGTTTTTTTCTTCGCACCGGGGCCGGATGATGGTTTCCACCGTATGGGCCAGTTTGAACATATCCACCGCTTCCTGGATCATATCAATTTTTCCGGCCTCAATCTTGGAAATATCCAAAATATCGTTGAGCAGGCCCAGGAGATGCTGGGAAGAGATCTCTATCTGCCGTATATTGGCTTGAATATCTTCCCTATCGGAAGACCCCGCGGCCAGCTTTTTCTTGACGATACCGGTCATGCCGATGATCGCATTCATCGGGGTACGGATCTCATGGCTCATCCGGGCCAAAAAATCCCCCTTGTGTTCATTCGCCCGGTTGGCCGCCTGTACGGCCTTTTCCAACAAGATCTGCTGTTCCACCATCTCGGTCAGATCCATAGAAATGATCACATAGCCGATGATGGTACCATCCTTTTCGGTCAGATAGGTGGCGCTCCCCCGGACATACCGTTTGCTTTCCGGCTCATAGAGGATCTCCGCCTCATACCCCCCCAGCAGCGCCGCGACGGGATCGTATTTTGATCCCGGGGGATAGATGCTTATTTCGCCGTAGGCCTTGCCCAGGACCTGATCCAGGGTTTTGTGGAGGGTTTCAAGTCCCTGGGAATTAATATAGATGATGGTGTATTGGGTATCTACGATGATCAGGGGCCCCCGGTCACTGGCTACCAGGCTGTCCGCCATTTCGTCAAAGGAATCCGCCAGGGTTCCGATTTCGTCTTTCGTCTGGGCGTTAAACCGAAAATACCGTTCCCCGGAGCGGAACCGGGATATGCCGTTGATCAGGGTGGTGATACTATGGGTAAAGATCGAAGCCATCCAGATGGCGATCATCACCACCAGGAAGATCATAAGCCCGGCGGAAATTCCCAGTTTCAGGGTGGTATCAAAGAGGTTCGCGGTGATGGCGTTCCCGGTTTCCTCCGCCGCCTGGGTAAGATCCCGGTTCGCCATGGTGATGACCCGATTAAGGGTCGCCTCGGTGGCCATGGCCGGACGCTGAAAATCTTCAAACCCCGCGCCGATAGCCACAAAGCCGAACCCCCGTTTGGATTGACCGTAATGGCCGGTATAGTAGGGAATGGTAGCCGCGGTGGTGAGTTTCCAAAGACCGCTCCACAGGATCAGGAAGGAACCGGAACCCCCTTCCCTGGTGAGGTCGAACCAGCCCGTACATTGGGGGGCATGGTTGAGGTAGCGGCCGTCCAGGCCCACCAGGCCCTGGGCGGTAAGGGCCGCCGCCGGTTTTTTGTCCCGGGACTGGTCCACAAATACGGGCTGATCCCGGATAAAATCCACATAGGGTTTCCCGCTGGCCTGCCACGCCTGGTAGATACTCTCCTCAAGCCAGGGCACCTCCGGCTCGCCGGTTTCGGGGTTATAGCCCACGATGGAATGATGCCGGGGGTGGCAGATACTGCGGCACTTGTAGTCCCAGATAAACGCGTAATTCCCCTCATAGGCGCTGGGCAATTCGGTAAAGCGGCTGCTCATGGGGGTGGTATGATCGGTAAATTCCATGAGGTGATCGTGGTCCAGGGCAAGACTCACATAACCGATAATGGGACCGTCCTTCCTGCCATCCTGGGTAACCGGGGTCGCCCACCGGATAATCCCCTTGAACCGTTTTCCCCGGGGATTTTCCATCCCCGCATAGGCCTCTTCCTCCGGGGTAAAGGCCAGCCCCTGGGCTGCGGTGTTTTCGGGGGTATACATCCCGATAAGCCGGGAAGGGACATAGGCGCCGATCACATCGGAAACATAGATCTCCCCGGGTTTGAGGTTTTTAAGTCCCTCAAAATAGGTCTCCGCTTTTACATAGGTGTTCCGCCGATCGGCAATATTTTTGCGCCTCGGGTCCATCTGGGGGGAGGTGGTTACCTTGATGATCTCGTTACCCCGGAGGTCTATATAGGTCATTTCCAGGTAGAGGGGCCGGTTTTCGATTTCAAAAACATCCGGGGGCCGGTAACGGAAATTGGTGTCATTTTCCCGGTTGGACGAAGTTATTTTCGGCTCCTCCGGGGAAGGGTCCGCGGGGATCCAGGACTTGCCGTCGGGGGCCAGTTTCCAGGGACCGGGCTTGACCAGGCGGCCCTGCCGGCTTTCAATAAAATGACGGTAGACCCCTTCGCTGGGGGATAAACCGGCGGCATACCGGATATCCCCATCCCGCTGATAGAGGAAATTCGCCACCTCCTGGGCCATAGCGGTACTTATCCGTTCTATATCGTCGGTGGCAAAATCATTGAGGGCTTTTACCGAATCGCCTACGGCAATGGCTCCGGTCTGTTCCAGGGCCGCATTTGCCTCGGCCGTTAATTCCTGGGTACGCCGGTGCATCTCCTGCCCCAGGGATTGGGCCTGGCGCCAGGCCAAATAGGTAAGCAGGAGCAGGGGGATAACCTTAATGACGACAAAAATAATGATGAGTTTGGTCCGCATGCCCAAACCCAAATTATCGATAAAGCGCTTAATGGAGGAACGGAGCAGGTACAGTTTTTTCATCTTCCACATAACTCCACAAATACAAAAATAAGTCCCCCCAAACTTGGGTGGGTTTTGGGAAAGTTATGGGAAAAGCGGCAAAAAGGGCCCCTTTTTCCCTCTAAATCTAAGGCCGCTGTTTAAAACCTTCGGGTTTTAAACAGCCTCAACGGTCTTTGTATTTAAGAAAGGATTGTCAATACCCTACTTTAAAAAGCCTTTTAAAAAGGCGGATGAACCAATTAAGGATACGCCGGAAAAATCCGGGGTTCCGTATTTTGTGGAGTTTCCGCATGGCATCGGAAACTTCTTCGGAACTAAAGTCCTGCCGTTGCAGGTTTTCTTCGATCTCGTATTCCAGCATATCTATCCCTTCGGGGATATTGGCAATGACCGCGTTGATGGTTCTCCACCCCAGGGCGCGGGCAGCTTCAAGACGGCGGCCGCCGGAAATAAGAATATTGTTATTCGTCAACACAATGGGACATATTTGCCCGAACCGTTTCATGCTCTCCGCCAGGGCATCAATATCCCCCATGTCTTTCCTGAGCCGTTTTTTTGTTTTTATGTCACTAATGGGGACCTGCATTTTTTTCCTTAATATGAACAATTACAAACATATTATGTTATTTAGTCTACTCAGGGTGCTAGTCCAGCAGCGGATTATAGTCCGGAAACTCATCAATCCCCAAACCGAAATCCTCCCCGGGAACCAAAGGCTCCACTGTTTCGGTTTGCCGAACCGGGATATCCGACAGATCGATCCGTAACTGGGGCATGGGCAACTCCTTTATCAGGGTGTCATCGCGGATGGTCAGGGAACTGGTCCGCATGGTCTCCATGGTCAGATTGGATCTGATCCTGGTAGCCGAATGCAGGGTACAGGCCTCCCGGGGCTGGGTTCCGGTGAGGAAAGAAAGGGTAACCGTCCCCTCGTTACAGGCTTCGGTGGGTAATAACCCTGATTTGGCGCAGACCGTTACATCCACAATCCCCGTGGAGGGCCGGATAAAATCCTTGGCCGGCAGCCCCATGTTGAGTTCCCGCATAAAATCACCCCAGATGGGGCCCGCCAGGGTAGCCCCGGTTAGGGATAGTCCCAGGGAGTTGCCGGGTTTATCAAACCCAAACCAAATGGCGGTGGTATAATACGGGGTAAACCCCACGGTCCAGGCGTCGGACCAGTTCTGGGTGGTTCCGGTTTTCCCCGCGGCGGCGATGCGGTAGCGGCTGCCGTTTTCGTCCTGGTAGACAAATTTTGACCCGAACCCCGAACCGGAACGGAGGGTCCCTACCTCCACGGTCTTTTTCAGCAGGGTGGTCATGATATAGGCGTTTTGCGGGCTTATAACCTGGATGTCACCGCCCATACGCCGCTGCCGCTGCCTGAGTTCCCGCTCCGTATCCAGAACTATCCTGCCGTTCCGGTCCTCCACGGCCCGGATAGCGATGGGGATAACCTCCCTGCCCTGGTTGGCGAAGATCGCAAAGGCCCGGGCCATCTGTATGGGGGAGATAGACACAATCCCCAGCCCCATGGGGTATACCCGGGGAAAGGTCCGTTCCCGTTCCTGGGGATCCTCAATACCCAAGAGGTTTGCCGCCCGGTCAATGGCCGCATCAAACCCGATGGTGTCCAGTATTTTAAGGGAAGCGACGTTCATGGATTGGGCCAGGGCATCGTAGAGGAGGACCGGCCCCTTCCATTCACCCCGGAAATTAAGGGGTATATAGGGGGTGCCGTCCTCGTTATGGAACACCATGGGGATATCGTAGATCAGGGATGCGGGGGTAAACAGCCTCGTATCAATCGCGGCGGAATAATACAGGGGTTTAAAGGAACTCCCCGGCATGATCCGCCCCTGGATGGCCCGGATAAGCTGATTGGATTGATCGAATTCGGATCCTCCCACCACGGCCTTAATGTACCCGGTCTCGTTTTCCAGGGCGATAAGGGCCCCCTCCACCACATTTTGTTCCGTGGTGGTTTTTAATTCCGCAAAGGAGGCATTGGTAATAACCCGCAGGTCCGGAATCCCAAAAATCAGGGCGCTCATGTCTACCACGGGGTTAATGGTCTTGGTATACCGGGAGAGGGCCTTTTGTTCATTTTGGGCATCCGCCGTGGCATGGATAGAATTCAAGTTAAAATAGAGGGAAAGGAGGTCCACGATGGGGATATAGGTCTGCTCCGCCCGAACCAGCCGGGACCCCCGGGAGACGGCATACTCCCGGTTTGCCTTAACCAGCCCTTCGGCCATCAATTTTTCCGCGGTGGCCTGATATTTCAGGTCCAGGGTGGTAAGGACCGTATACCCGTCCCGGTAATAATCCATGGTCCCGTACATCATATCGTCCAACTGCCGGCGGACATATTCGCTGAACCAGGGGGCCGCGTCGTCCCGGTGGTAATAGGCGGCGGTGGATTCCCGAGTATAATCGTAGTTCTCCCAATATTCATTAAAGGAAGCTTCCGCCTCTTCCGCGGTGGTATAACCGAATTCGATCATCCGGTTCAAGACCACCCGCTGACGTTCCATGGCGGTGTTGGGGTTATCCAGGGGGTTGTACCGGGCAGGGCTGGAAAGCTGGATCACCAGGATCGCCGCCTCCGCCAGGGTTATCTCCCGGGCGCTGTGGCCGAAAAAGTACTTGCTTGCCGCTTCTACCCCATAGGTACCGGGGCCCATATAGGAATAATTGAGATAAATTTCGAGGATCTCGTTCTTGGTATACCGCCGCTCCATCTGAATGGCCCACCACAACTCCCGGATCTTCCGGGAGAGGCTGTATTCGCTCCGGTCCGTGTAGAGGCTCCCCGCTATCTGCTGGGTGATGGTGGACCCTCCCCCCATGGGCTTTCTGATAATCTGCCCCACCACCGCCCGGGCTATGGCCCTGATGCTGAACCCCTTGTGGTTATAAAAATCCGGGTCTTCCCGGGCCAACACCGCATGGATAAGGTGCCGGGGCAGTTCGCTTAAGGAGATCAATTCCCGCTTCTCATCCGCGGAAAATTCGGTAATCAAAATTCCGTTTATATCGAGGATCTTGGTGGGTAAGGCGGGGGCAAATTCCTGGAAATTTTCCTGGTTTTTGATATTTACCGTTTGAGCCAGGGATAAACCCAAGAAAACACCGATGCCGACCACTATCAGTATGACAAAGGCCGCAAAAACGCCGGCCGCTATGGGTTTTTTCATCGTATGTCCTATACTACTCTCACTCATAAGCCTATGGAAGGGTTCTATTTTTGTCAAGGCCGCGAAACATCACCCCCGAACCAAAAAAAGGCCGGCGACGAACCGAAGTTCGGTACCGGCCCTGCCCTTGAGGCATGTCGGAAATATAGTGATTTGGGAGGGGAACTATAGGTCCGACATTATATATATCGGTAGGACCCGGATTTTCCTTAACAAAATCGACAAAAACTTACAAATTTCCCTCTTAACTCCTCCCTCCTCTCTTAAACTCTTCTCCTTCCTTTTTCGCCTTAGGAACTGTTCAAGAATAAAATGCGATGCATTTTATTCTAATTGCTTACGCAATAACGAAATAACTTGCCCTTTTGGGCAAGTTATT
>NZ_JAJQRC010000072.1:0-7538 GCF_046533115.1 Treponema sp. TIM-1 | reverse complement strand
AACGACACGAACATCACGAACTTTTGCTTCGATATTCCGGAATTTATACCTGAATTCTCTTCTTTGTTCGTGGGAAAGCAGGAAAGAACTATCGGTGAAAACGCCAATTTGTCTTTGCTTCTGTTCGTGTGGTTCGTGAGGTTCGTGGTTTTTTCTGTTCTTAACGGACCCGCAAACACCGGACATGAAAGCCGGCTTTTTGGTGATACAACCGGACGCAGGTCTCCGCGGCCTCGTCGAGCCCCTCCCCCCGGTAGAGAAACACCAGATCCACCCCCTGCTTGTTTCCCCGTTTCCGCAAAAAACGGTCCAGGGCGGTAGGTTCCCCGGAATCCCGGGGCAGGGCCAGGAGCAGGACCCCCCGGTCGGAAACTTCGGGGAGATCCTCCCCGGCGGACAGGGGAAGCGCCGCGGGATAGGCCAGAGCCTCCGCCAACTCCGCCGCGCTCCCCCCCCGGATAGCCCCGCCGGTATACCCGGCTTGCATATCCATGCCCCGGTCCAGATACTCCAGGGCCAGGGCCAGGGCGTTTTCGCAGAGCAGATCCACCCCCGACCGGGCGGTTTCCGGGGTAAAGAGGAGGGGATCCGCCTGGGTATCCACTAAAATGACCAGCCGGGAATGGGGCGGCGGTTCCGGTTCCCCCTCCCGGACAAAGAGCTCCCCCCCATGGCCGTAGAGTTTCCAGTTGATCCGCCGGGGATCATCCCCGGGTATATACGGCCGGTGATCGGTCAGGTCATCGGTCCGCTGAAAATTAAATTCCGTCCGTTGGGAGTTTCCGCCGGATTGAATATACACCGGCGGCGGCTCCTCCGCCGGGGCAGGCAGGGCCAGAAGCCGGGGCCCCCCGTCCTGGGGTATGGGGAACGAAACCCGGAAAAAGCCCAGGCAATCGGTGATGATAAACCCGTCGTGGGCGCTGTAATAGGCCCCCCGCTCCCGGACCGGGAAAAAGCGCTGATCCTCCTCAAGATTATCCGGATCAAAAACATAGCGGATGATCCGCCCGTCCCTGGTAGCAAGCTGCAGTTCGTACCGGACGAGGATGCCGGGAAAGCGGAAAAAATGTCCCCGGCCGGCGCCGTTCCTGGTCAGGAGCAATTCCCCCCGGCTGCCGGGGCTTATATTCCGTACCGCCAGGCGCACCGAAAGCGCCAGGGCGTTTTTTTTATGGGCCCCGGCAAGGATCAAAACCCCCAGGAAGCTATAGGCCAGGACTGCGATATAGACGGAATTCATCAGGGTAAGGACCAGCTCTTTCCGCAGTCCCCCCACCGCCAGGGCCAGCAGGGCGACGATCCCGGCGGCGATCCCCAAAAACCGCGGTATGGGTACTATGCCCCGGAGACTAAACGAGGGGTTTAAGGGTATTGATCCGCGCAAGGCATAACTCCCGGATTAATTTATCCCCGTGGGAGCGGGGATCCCGCAGCTTAAGCCGGTGGCCCAAAACCGGCACGGCCAGGGCGATGAGATCCTCATCGGTGACATAGGTCCTCCCCTTAACCAGGGCCAAGGCTTTGGCCGCCTGTAAAAAGTGAAGCCCCGCCCGGGGGGAGGCCCCCAGGAGAAAACTCCGGTGGGCCCGGGTATCCCGGACAATATCGGCTATGGCCGCCTTCAGGGCGGTGTGGCAGAAAAGGTCCGCCGCCTCCTGCCGCAGGGCAAGAAAATCCTGCAGCGACAAATGGGGCTCCAGGTTGTTGAGGGCCCCTTCGGCGGGATTGTCCTCCAGAATCGAAAGCTCCGCGTCCCGGTCCGGATAACCCAGGGAGAGGCGCATCATGAAACGATCCAACTGGGCCGCGGGCAGGGGAAAGGTCCCCTCGCTTTCTATGGGGTTCTGGGTGGCGATAACAAAAAACGGCTCCGGGGGACGGTGGGTGGCGGAACCGATGGTAACCTGCCGTTCCGCCATCACCTCCAGGAGGGCGGACTGCACCTTGGGGGTGGTCCGGTTGATCTCGTCGGCCAACACGATATTGGCCAAAACCGGGCCGGGTACAAAGCGGAAGGACCGGCTTTCGGGATCAAACACATCCACGCCGGTGATATCATAGGGGAGCAGGTCCGGGGTAAACTGGATCCGTTTAAAGAGGAGGGGCCTTCCGTCATCGGCGGCGATAAGCTTGGCAAAGGTTTTGGCAACCGTGGTTTTCCCCAAGCCGGGGTTGTCCTCGATAAGTATATGGCCCCCGGCAAGGACCGCCGCGGTAAACAGTTCCAGAAATTCCTGTTTCCCCCGGATAACCCGGGCCGCCCCGTTGATAAGGGTCTCGGTTTTAGTACTCATACGTCCAGTGTACCATGGGGAACGGGTATCAGGGAACTGCCCGGTGAAAAACCCGGTCCGCCCGGCCGGAAAACCAGGTAAAGAGGGCTTCCAGCCGGGTGGAAAAAGAGCGGCCCACCCGTTTGTTCAGCATGGGCAGGGAAATGACCTTTGCCATGGATACGGCGTAAATGAGCAGATGGGTTTCCGTGTCGATTACCGCCAGCAGGGAACAGAGCTTGTTTTCCCCCACGGCGGTGATGAGGCCGTAACGCATCTTGGTAAGGTTCTGCTGGGTCAGTATCAGGCTGTCTCGGCCGGCATAGTAGGTGTATTGGTAGAGATTATCCCCAAAGGTCAGGTCCTTTTGCCGGGCATAGAGGGTCAGTTCCGGGGGCGGGGTACTATAGGAAGGGTCCGGCAGGGGATTTTTGGATTCCGGCCCGTCGATCACCGTGGAAGTCTCGTAAAAAATCCGCATTTCATTGCGGCTGGCGGAGAAGTATTGTAAGCCCGCCAGGCTGCTCAGGGAGAGGGCCCCGTTGTAGAGGGCGTTCCGTTCCGCCTCACTCCAGGCCGCCGGGTCCGGCTTTTGGTAGAGGGAGAGGCTTTCCGCCACCATGCTGGGTTCCAGGTCCCCCATGATGCGGGAGACGATTTGCCCGGCGGAAACATTCCGGGGCAACAGGGCCGGCTGGGGATCCTTGAGCTGGAGGCTGAAAATCGTCCCCTCCCGCAGGAGTTCCTCCGCCCGGCCGGCATCGATAAGGTCATGCAGCGACAGGGTAAATCCCGGCATGATCGCCAGAAAAAAGAGCAAGACCGCGGCGGGTTTTTTCAATGCATGCTTCCCCGATAATAAACCCGGACCTGCTTGTACAGGCCTTCCCCCTCGCTTTTCGTTTCTACGTCGGTGATATCGTTCAGCGTGGTATGGATAAGCCGGCGGTCAAAGGGGTTCATGGGTTCCAGTAATATGGAGCCCCGGCTTTCCCGGACCCGGTCGGCCACGGTATAGGCCAGCCGCACCAGGGATTCTTCCCGGCGGATCCGGTAATTTTCACTGTCCAGGATGATCCGCATGTCCTCCTGGCCCTGCCGGCCCGCATAGATATTGGCCAGCAGCTGGAGGGCGTCCAGGTTTTTCCCTTTTTTGCCGATCAAAATCGACGAGTATTCGGAATCGATTTTAAGGCCCAGCTTGCGTTCCTCCCTAAAGAGTACCGAAACCTTTCCCTCGTACCCCATCCGCCGGATAACTTCTTCCACAAACTGCAGCATTTTCTGCTCAAATTCATTTTTGGCCTCCGGCTCCCCAAACACGGCCTGGCTGTGGGGTTCATCCGGGGATGAAGGGCGCTCATCATCCACATCGTCATCATCATCTTCCGGTAACCGCTCCCGGGAAACTTCGGTATCCGTGTGAACCTGGATCTTCACATATCCCTTCTTAAACAACCCCGAACGCTGGGCTTCGAGGATCTCCACATCAAAACCATCCCTTTTAAGACCTAACTCTTCCGCCGCCCGATCAATTGCTTCTTTTTCGGTACGGCCTTCAAATTCATATACCATAATCCGCTCCTCGCGAAAGAATTTATGCTGTTTTGGTTATCTCTTCCTTTTTCTCCTGGGCGCGATAACCGGCTCGGGGACCGCCGCCGCCGGAGCCTTTTTCCGGGCGATGTATTTATTGATCGCTACCTGCTGCACCATGGTTAATAGATTGGACATGATCCAGTACAACAACAGCCCCGAGGGGACATTATACAGAATAAAGAAAAACACAATGGGCATGACATACAGCATCATTTTCATCTGGGCATTCCCCTTCTGATCCGGGGTCTGGGTCACTTTACCGTAGAGCAACTGGGAACCCAGGTACATAAAGGGGAGCAGCCGCAGATCGCTCCACCCCACCAGGGGGATCTGGAAGGGGGCGAAACTCCATACCACCTCGGGCAGGGAAAGATCCGGAATCCAGCCGGGGATAAACATCGCCCCCCGCAGGTCAAAATGGTTGTTAAACAGGTTATACATGGCGATGAACAGGGGAAATTGCAGCAACAGGGGGAGGCACCCCGACAAGGGGTTATAGCCTTCTTTTTTATACAATTCCGCCATTTCACTGTTCATCTTGGTGGGATTGTCCTTATATTTATCCTGAATTTCCTTGATCTTGGGGGAGAGGGCCTGCATCCGCAGGGTCGATTCCGAACCTTTTTTGGTCAGGGGGAACATCAGGATCTTAACCAGCAGGGTGAGGAGGATAATCGCCACCCCATAATTCGGCACAATATGATAGAAGATCACCAGGAGCCATTTTAAGACCGCTTCCACCGGGGCCAGAATGCCGCTGGTGGTGAGGACCTTGATAAACTGCATGTCCCGGAGTTTAAAACTGTTGTCCCCGTTATCGTACACGGCCAGGGCCTTTTGGTTTTTGGGCCCCAGATAAAACCGGTAGGTGTCGGTGGTCCGGGAACTGTTTGAGGGCGGCCGGATCATGTAAAAACGGGAAGGGCTGGGCAGGCCCGGCTCGGGTTTGGCGGAAAAGGCCAGTTGATACTGGGTGGCATCGGGAACCGCGATAAAGGTGAAGTATTTTCCCGCAATGGCCGCCCAGGAAACCCGGGCGTCGATCAGGGCGGGGGCGTTTTCCGTCACCTTTTCCTGCTTCCGTTTGCCGTTGGCAAAGGTATAATACTGCCGGTAGTCGTAGCGTTGGTCCAATTTTTCGAATTTGGGGCCGATCTGGGGGCCAAAGCCCAGGGTATAGGCGGCGCCGGAAAAATTCAGGGAGGAAACCGAATAGCCGCCGTCCAGGGAGATGGTCAGCTCAAACATATACTCGTCGGGCCTGAAATCGTAGCGTTTGGTCAGGCGGAAACGGCCGTCTTCGCCGTTCAGGGAGACCGCGAAATCCCGGTAAAATTCCACCGAATATTCCGAGGGGGTATTTACATAAAAGAAGGAAGTTACCGGTTCCGCGTTAAGGCCGCCGAAGGCAATGGTAAAGGCATGGGACTCCTTTTCCCCGGGCAGCACCATTTCCACAAAATCATCCTTATCCTTGTGTTCCTTTAACTTATAAGAGACCACATCCCCCCCGGCATTGGTCAGCGCCACCACAACAAGGGGGGTCTCAATGGTAACCCGCTGCTCCACCGGGGGCGCTTCCTCCGCCACATCCGGCAGGGCGGCGCTTTTCGAGGGCGTCTCCGCCGCTTCCCCACCCTGCAAAGCCGTGGTGACCGCCGCGGGCGGGGGGGCCTGGGTTGCCTCCGCCGGGGTTCCCGGTTCAAGGGCTTTGGACTGCATAGTCATACCTTGAATAAAATAAAAAACCGATATAACCACGATTGAAAGTACGACGGCCAACAATGTTCGCTTTTCCATGCGACTCCTTGACAGGAATTACGAAAGCCTTTGAACGTAAGCCAAAGGGCTTTTCCTGTTATTCGTTAAGGTACCGGATCATAACCACCGGAATGAAAGGGATGACAACGCAGGATCCGTTTAAAAGACAGCACCAGACCCCGAAAAACGCCATATTTCTGTACCGCCTCATAGGCATAGGCGGAACAGGTAGGAACATACCTACAACTGGCCGGAAAATGGGGTGAAATAAGCCTTTGATAGAACCGGATCAGCAAAAGAACCAAATTCCGCAAAAGTGTCATAATTCAATTTCCATAAAACAGCCCGGCTTTAGAAAACAGAACCCTCAACTGTTCCATCCGCCCTGCAAAACTATCGTTTCCGGGATAAACCAGCAAAACCAGATCATAACCGGTCTTTAATTCGTTCCGTATAAGCCGGTATGCTTCCCGTCCACAGCGGCGCGATCGGTTCCGTTTTACCGCATTCCCATATTTGCGGCCAAAGGTAAACACCACCCGGTTATGGGGCAATCCATTCCTTTTGAAAAACAATTTTGCCCCGGAACAGGTAACGCTTTTTCCCCGCTTAAAAACCTCCCGGATTCCATCCCTTCTTTTAAGCCGTTCCCTCCGTAAAAACCGGAAAGCGGGCTTCTTTTCCTCGTGAAAAGGCAAGACTTGAGGAGGTCAAGCCGTTAATAGGGCTTTTTTTCGTCGGAAACGCTTAGTTTAATCCGGCCCTTTGCCCGGCGTCTCCTCAAAATCAAACGCCCTCCCCGGGTTTTCATCCGGGCCCGAAACCCAAATTTCCGGTTCCGTTTCACTTTACTTGGTTGATAAGTTCGTTTCATAGGAGTATCTCCTTTGCTGTTTTAACAGCCCATCTATATTAAGGTTCATGGGATCAAAATAATAGGTTCCACCGGTTCCGCCGAACCGATCGTGGAATAGCCTTATCCCAGTGTAGAGGAAACCGGAAGTAAGGTCAATACAAGGATAACGAAATTCAGCGTGGTTAAATTCTCTGTGTCAGGTACTGTTTTTGTTCCGGCAGTTTAGGCTTGGGGGGCAAGCCCGGTGGGGAATTACGCCCTGCTCGCTAACCTGTAGAGTCCGCGTCCACAGCCCGTGACCGGTCTGTTACCGCGGGGAATTCCAGAGACGCGAGCAGGGCGTAATTCCCCGCCGGGCTGCGCCGGCACGGGCCTAAACTGCCGGAGTACCGGGGGGGGGAAGAGGCCTTAGCCGTGGGGGGTACCCCTATGCGCTAACCGGTGGTGGTCGCGGGGAATTCCAGAGACGCGAGCAGGGCGTAATTCCCCACCGGGCTTCGCCGGCACGGGGCCTAAACTGTCGGAGTGCCGGGGGGGGAAGAGGCCAGTTGGGCATTCTCTTCCTCTCCTCACTCCTCTTCGTTCGTGTCTGTTCGTGTCTGTTCGTGTGGTTCGTGTGGTTCGTGTGGTTCGTGTGGTTCGTGTGGTTCGTGGTTAACCCTCTTCCCTCTTAATTCCCTTCTCCCCTTCTCCCCTTCTTCGCCTTCTGCGCCTTTGTGGTGAATTTCTTAATTAGGCCATGGTACCAGGCGCCGGAGGGCGCTTTTTGGGTGAATTTGGCGGGGGGGGCTGAAATTTGACGTTTTTTTGCATTTTTTTTAAAAATTTTTAAAAAAAACGAGATTTTTGGAACTAAACGTGATATAATAATGTGTAGGTAATTATTGGAAAAGGGACCGGCCCAAGCCGGCAGGAAAACAAAAAGGAGGAAGCCATGACATACACTACTATTCTTTATATCACTCCTAACTCCTCCCTTCTCTCTTTTTGTTCATTCTCCATTTTCAATTTCTTACCCCCCCCCCCCCCCCCCCCCCCCCCCCCCC
>NZ_JAJQRC010000071.1:0-8335 GCF_046533115.1 Treponema sp. TIM-1 | reverse complement strand
AGCAGGAATTGAACGAGCTCAGGACAGCCTTGAAGCAAGCCGAGACCTCCTTGATGAGCTTGGAACAATCCTGGGCAGCCTACAGGACCGGGGTGGAACTACGGATAGCCAGCCTTGAACGCCGGAGCCGGATTTACAAATACGGCTTTATCGCCGGCCTCATCCTGGCCCTTGGGGGATGGACTGCTTTTGCGATAACACGGTAGGACACATAATTAAGAATTTAACCACGAAGGCGCATAAGGCGAAGAAGGGGAGAAGAGTTAGGAGAGAGGAGTTAGGAGAGGAAGAGAATGCCCAAATGGCCTCTTACCACCCGGCTGTTTAGCCCCCGTGCCGGCGAAGCCCGGCGGGGAATTACACCCCGCTCACGACTCCGGAATCCCCCTGTGTAACAGACCGTTTACGGGCTGTTACCGCGGACACCACCGGTTAGCGCGTAGGCATAAGCCCCCACGACTGAGGCCTCTTCCCCCCCGCCCCCCCGGGAGTTTAGGTCCGTGCCGGCGAAGCCCGGCGGGAATTACCCCCTGCTCACGGAATCCCCTGTGTAACAGACCGTTTACGGGCTGTTACCACGGACACCACCGGTTAGCGCGTAGGCGTAAGCCCCCCCGACTGAGGCCTCTTCCCCCCGGCACTCCGGGAGTTTAGGTCCGTGCCGGCGAAGCCCGGCGGGGAATTACGCCCCGCTCACGGCTCTGGAATTCCCCGCGGTAACAGACCGGTTACGGGCTGTGGACGCGGACTCCACAGGTTAGTGAGCGGGGCGTAATTCCCCGCCGGGCTTGCCCCACCAAGCCTAAACCGTCGGAAAAGAGCTGTGGACGCGGACTCTACAGGTCAGCGGGCGGGGCGTAATTCCCCGCCGGGCTTCGCCGGGTCCAGCCCTAAACTCCCGGCCCCATTATAGGCTAAACCCCCAAACCCCGTATATAATCACTCCATGAGCCTTACATGGTTGCGGCCGGCCCTGGTTCTGGGCCTGTGTTTTTCAGCTTGTTCACCGGGGCAAAAGGAGCCGGTAGTTTCTCCGGACTTGCCGACAGAGGCCCTGCCCGAAGCCGGGGAAGACCCTGAGGCCGGGATTTCCGGGGCCCCGGCGGAGGATCCTTGTTTTCCGGCTTACCGGGAGCAAGCCCGTTCCCTGGCGGCGGCCCTGGACGACCGGAGCCTCGCCGCCCAGGTGATTATGACCGGAATAGACGGGAAGGGGACTTTGACCGCCCCCATGGAGGAGATCCTCCGGGAGGTTCCCGCCGGGGGAGCCATGCTTTTCCGGCGTAACCTTGATACGGATAAGCCGGGGATCCGTTCTTTTACGGCGGAGATCTCCCGGATTATAGGCGGAGGGACAGAGCTGGGAATAATTCCCTTTATCGCGGTGGATCATGAGGGCGGACAGGTTCACCGCTTTGGTCCCGAAGTGGGCCGCCTGCCCCCGCCCCTTTCCTACTGGGATCTGGCCCAGCGGGAAGGCCGGGATCAGGCCCTGGCCGCGGTTCGGGAAGATGCCCGGCAATCGGGCCGGGAATTGCGGGATCTGGGGATCACCCTGAATTTTGCCCCGGTGGCGGAGATCCTCACCGAGGGAAACCGCCCTTTTCTGGAGGACCGATCCTACGGGCCCGAAGGGGAATTTACCCAGGCCGCGGCGGCGGCCTTTATCCGGGGTATGGAGGAGGGGGGTATCCCCTGTGTGGTGAAGCATTTTCCGGGTAATACCGGCACGGATCCCCATAGGGGGCGTCCCCTCCTTACCCAGGATCGCCGGGCCCTGGACCGCTTGGCCCGTCCCTTTGCCGGCCTTATCCGGGAACTTTCCCTTCCCGGGGTCATGGTTTCCCATGTGCTGGTTCTGGCCAGGGACCCGGATCGGAACGCCAGCCTTTCTCCGGCGGTGATCCGGGATTGGCTCCGGGGGGAATTGGGCTTTTCCGGTATGGTTCTGGCGGATGATTTTTCAATGGAGGCCGCTTCGGGCCGTGGGGAGGAGGATGCCGCCGTGGAAGCCCTGGCCGCGGGGGCTGATATGGTCATGGCCTGGCCCGCCACCCTCCGGCGCACCCACCGGACCATCCTCCGGGCCCTGGAAGACGGCCGTCTTCCGCGGGAACGACTCCGGGAAGCGGTGGAACACATCCTTTTTCAAAAAATACGGTTTGGACTTTTCCTATGATACCGGAAACCACCCCAGGGGACGGGGCTACCCGTATCCTTTACCGGGACCCCCAATGCCTGGTCATCAATAAGCTCCCCGGGGAAGCGGTGGAAGGGGCGGCGCCGGGGATGGCGGATCTTCCCCGGCTGCTGGCGGCATACGCGGCCCCCGGCCCGGAAGGGCTTGCTATCCCGGTTGCAATAAACCGGCTGGATGTACCCGCTTCGGGATGTGCCCTTTTTGCCCGGACCCGCCGGGCCCTTTCCCGGCTCAACGCCGCCCTGGGGGAGGGCAAAATGGAGAAACGCTATTGGGTTATCGTGGAAAACCCCTCTACCCGGGAACTTCCCGAATCCGGGGAGTGGATCCACTGGCTGAGCCGGAACCCCCGGGCAAACAAAAGCCGGGCCTGGGCCGAAGACGGTCCGGGCCGTAAAAAGGGGATACTCCGGTACCGGATCAAAGGCCAAGGGGAACGATATGTTTTTTTGGAGATCGAACTGGCCACCGGCCGGCACCATCAAATCCGGGCGCAGCTCGCCGCCCAGGGGCTCTTTATCAAAGGGGACCTCAAATACGGCGCCCGGCGCAGCGAAAAGGGCGGCGGCATACGCCTTCACGCCCGGTCCCTCTGCTTCCCGGACCCCGCCAAACCGGAATCCCTTATCCGGGTTGTTGCCCCTCCCCCAATAAGGGACCGGCTTTGGCTGGATTTTGAGGCTAACCCCTAACAGGAGCGGTGAAAATGTATCTTTAACAGGCTTTACCTAATAGGATATACTAAGGATCAATCGGTGTACCGGAACAAGGAACTAATATGGCAATAATTGAAGGGTTCAAAATAAAGAATTACCGTTCTTTACGGAACATAGAAATCGGTAAAATGTGGAATACCCGCAATGAGCCGCTGACGCCCTTGACCGCGGTAATCGGAAAGAACGGCGTAGGAAAAAGCTCATTGTTTGACGCCTTTGGATTCCTCGCGGATTGCCTGCGCTATGGGGTTGAAGACGCCTGTGATATGGGGGGCAGGGGCGGTATTAAAAAGATCCGCTCCCTGGGTGTTTCGGAGCCGATAGAAATATCGGTATATTATCGTCAGGATGGTAACTCCCGTCCCATAACCTTTGAACTCGCGATTGATTCGGATCAGGACGGACGGCCCTATGTGAAAAGCGAACGCCTCAGACAAAGACGAAAGGGCCAGGATCGGGGTAGGCCTTTTTCATTTTTAATTCTTGAAAACGGTGAAGGATACGTGTGGAAAGGGGAAGCCAACGGCATTGTAGAACAGGAAGGGACTTCCATAAAAAACATACCAGAAACATCAGAAACCGAAAAGATAAAATTACAGGACCCTCGAAAACTTGGGCTCGCTACCCTTGGCGCCCTTGTACAACATCCGCGGATTTCGGCGTTTACCCAATTCATTGAGGGCTGGTATTTGAGTTACTTTTCTCCCGATGCAGCGAGAAGTCTTCCCCTGGCCGGTCCGCAGCGGCATCTTAATAAACATGGGGATAATCTGGGAAATGTGGTGCAATATCTGGAACGGGAGCATAAGGAAAAATTAAATTTAATATTGGCCAATATATCAAAAAAAATTCCGGGAATTCAGGTTATAAAAACGGAAAGAGCCCTGGATGACCGATTGCTTTTGTGTTTTAACGAAAAGGGTTTTATTGATCCCTTTTATGCGCAGCAAATGTCCGATGGAACCCTCAAATTATTTTCTTATTTGCTCCTTCTTTTTGATCCTAATCCGCCCCCCTTTATTTGTATTGAAGAGCCCGAAAACGGCTTATACCATAAACTGCTCGAAATATTCGCGGCGGAACTGCGGGAACACGCTACCGGAACCAAAGGAGGTTCAGGGGGAACGCAGATTTTTCTTACCACCCACCAACCCTACCTTATTGACGCCATGAAACCGGAGGAAGTCTGGATTTTGGAAAAACAGGATGACGGATTTTCAACCATATCAAGGGCCAGTGATAATGAGCTGATCCGTAACCTGGTTGATGAGGGACTGCTCCTGGGCAGTTTGTGGTACAGCGATTATATTGATGCAAGGACATAATATGCATTTTGAAATATTGGTGGAAGATGTATCGGGAAAAGAGTTATTGGAAATAATTGTCCCTAAAATTATAGATGTCGAATCCCATACGTATAAAATTATAGCGTATAAAGGCTGTGGGAGAATACCAAAGAATCTAAAAACTACTCAAGACCCATCCAAACGGATATTGTTGGAGCAGCTTCCCCGCCTGCTTGGGGGATATGGAAAAACCTATAACAAGCCGGGATATAACGCGGTGGTGATTGTGGTAGTTGACTGCGATGACCGGGATTGTAAAGAATTCAAACAGGATCTTAATCAAGTATTGGAGTCATGTAATCCGCGGCCCAACGCCTTTTTCAGAATAGCGGTAGAAGAAATAGAAGCGTGGCTTCTTGGGGATAAACAGGCGTTATGCTGGGCATATCCCCGGTACAATCAACAATTATACGCCGCATATGACCAGGACAGTATCATTGGGACCTGGGAAAAATTGGCGGATATTATTTTGCCCGATAGTTCAACGGAGTTGAAAAAAGCGGCCTATTTTGAAATAGGCTGGCAAAAAAGTGAATGGGCAAAAACCATCGGTAAACATATGAATGTCAAAAAAAATGACTCTCCCAGTTTTAATTGTTTTCGGAGAAAACTCGAAGAATTAAGCAATGCCCCGGCATGACTAACGTGCCGGAGCCTTCACCACGCTATATATACCGGCTTTGCAGACCCTTCAGCAGGGTAAAGGCCGGATCCGCCGTAAACCGCTGGGATTTGCCCTTTCCGGTACACACCAGTTCCGAACTTTCCCCTTCAATGGCCGTTATGCCCCGGTCAAGATCGGTCTCGTCATAGGGGGCAAAAAGGCTGCCGTAGCGGAGGGTTTTTGCTCCGTTCGCCGGAATAGTCACCGTGGTGGGAGCCCCCAGAAGGGTCTTTACCTGCCGGGAGTATTCCAGACCATAGGCATAGGCGGCCACCGAATTCTCCGTACCCAGACAATAGCTTAGATCCGTCCCGCCCTCATAGGCCGCCCAGGGGGTAAAGGGCCTGCCGCCGTACTGCATCCAGAGATCGTTAAAATAAAAAATGATATCATCCGCTCCCCGGGCCGCAGGACCGGTAAAAAAACAAATATAGGCCAGTTTTAACCCGGGGTTTACCAGCGCCGACCAGCCTAACCGGGCGGTGGAGGGGATGACCCCCGCTGCAAAGTCCGTATACCCGATAGGGCCGGGAACCAGGGAAATGTCCACAGTCCCTCCCCGAGCCAACGGAGCTTGTTCCAGGGTTTTAAATTCCGCCCCCAGGGCAAGCCTGGTGGTGGTGTCGAATTCTCCCCCCGCAGGCGGGGTCGCCCAGGCTTGAGCCGCTCCTGAAATGCGGCAGCCTGACTGGACCAGGGGCGGGCCCAGGATATTATGCTGACCCGTACAGATCGATATATCCCGATCTCCCCGGTTGTGTATGGTGAGGCTGGTATAATGTACGGGATGCTCCGGTATAACCGCGTCGAGTTTCTGAAAAAACAGGGGCAGGGCCTTATCAGGACTTTCCAGGGTGGAATGGGCCCAGGCCGCGCCGGATTCCTCGTCGATCCCGCTTTTTATAAATTTCCATTGAAGATTGGCGGTCCAGCCGTGGGGGGGCATATTCACCCCGTCCACTATATGGCCGGGACCAAAATTAGGGGCGCAGGGGAAATTCCCCGCCAGGTGGTACAACAAGTTGGCCTTCCAAAACCCCCCGTGTTCCGCATCATTAAAGGCCCTGCCCGATCCGGATCTGAACCAGGGGATCCAATGGGCGTTGATCCCTTCCTTGCCCCGGATACTCGATAATTCCGGGATCATCCCCCCCTGATCATTAATCAATACCTTGATGGAATCATGTTCCAGGAGGGTACTATTCCTGTCCCCATATTCGGTAATCCGGGATACCCCCCCGGTTATTCCGCCTGACGCCGCCATATAAAACCTCCTCGATTAATTATGAACAAGCGGTCAACCCATGGATCAGGCCGGCCCGCTTTTTTCCCTCAATTTATAACGGGCTTTTCTACCATTATATCCCGCGGCCCGCTGCGGCTGGAAACGCAGAAAATCAACCAGGGGTTTTTCCCAGGTATCGGCGGAATTTCCCGCTTCCAGAAAATAACGGTACAGGTCCAGAATATGGCCGCGGATTATGCCGGCATCCTCCGGGCCGGGATTTTTGGTTCCCCGGAAAAGCCGGGAAACCAAATCGGCCCCTTCCGTTTGCGGGAAAAGGACGGGATCAAAACAGGTCATGGCGTACATGGCCGCGGCAATGCAGTTGACACTGTGTTGTTTGACATAGAGGATGGCCTCGGTTATGTTCAGGGCGCCCCGGCGGATCTCCTCAATTTGCGGGGCAAACCGTTCCCCGTCTCCCCGGGCGCGGAGGATGGAACGGAATTGGGTATAGGCGGAGATAACCACCATCACATGGAGGCTGGGGATACACATCAGATGGGGGTCCACCGCATGGATGAGCAAAAACCTGGGATGGGCCAGATACCGGGGCCGTTTGGTGGTGGAAAGGTTTTTTGTGTAGGTTTCCGCCGCGAAGGCATAGAGCCGTCCTATGGTTTTGATAAAACCCAGGGCCGGTTTTATGCCCCGGCGCCGGTAATGGGTCCGAAAAAATCCCAGGATCCGTACCCAAAAGGCGATAAAATCCAGGTATATCCCTACCCAGGAAGGGGCAAAGGGTATTTTTTCGTCCAGGGGATGATCCACCGACGATACGGGAATACGGCCCGGAAACAACGCTGCCCGGAACTGACGGAAGAAAAAATTATAGAAGATCGATTTTATACAATCCAAACCGGCATACCTGAGACACGGAATAGAAAATACCCATAAAACGGTCATACCAATGGACTGATCAGCCACCAAATCCCTCACCGATGCTCCCTAAAAATGAAAATACCGAAGCTGTTTCAAAACAGCATATTTTGAAACAGCCTTATTTTATCATAAAAAAATGAAATTGCTACCCCATACCCTGAATTTAACCCTTGACTTAATCCAAACTTCATTGACTACAATCCAGGATAACCATTCATTCAAGGAGTTTGAGCCATGCGAAAGATCAATTTAGGAAAATCCGGCTTACCGGTTCCCACCATTGCGGTGGGGTGTATGCGGATCAATACCATCGAAAAAAAGGAAGCCGAAGGACTGGTAAAAACCGCCCTGGATTTGGGGGCCAATTTTTTTGACCACGCCGATGTATACGGCAATGGAGTCTGCGAATCGATTTTCGCGGACGTCATTGGGATGAACAGTTCCCTCCGGGAAAAGATCCTTATCCAGAGCAAATGCGGTATTGTTCCGGGCAAGATGTTTGATTTTTCCCGGGAACATATCCTGGAATCCGTGGAGGGCAGCCTAAAAAGGCTCAAAACCGACTATCTTGATGTCCTGCTCCTCCACCGTCCCGACGGATTGGTGGAACCCGAGGAAGTGGCCGAGGCCTTTGGGGCGCTCCATGCAGCGGGCAAGGTCCGGTATTTCGGGGTTTCCAATCAGAACCCCCGGCAGATCCAGTTACTGCAAAAATTCCTGCGGCAGCCCATTGTGGCCAACCAGCTCCAGCTCAGCATTACCAACGCTTCCATGATCACCGCGGGTTTCCATGTGAATATGTCGGACGATACCGCGGTGGGCCGGGACGGCGGCATCCTGGATTTTTGCCGGCTGGAGGACATCACCATACAGCCCTGGTCTCCCTTCCAATACGGCTTTTTCGAGGGGGTGTTTTTGGGCAGCCCCAAATTCCCCAAACTCAACGAAAAGATCAACGAAATCGCCAAAAAATATGCCGTATCCCCCACCGCCATTGCCCTGGCCTGGCTGCTCCGGCATCCCGCCCGTTTCCAGCCTGTTACCGGGACGATGAAGGCGGAACGGCTCAAGGAATGTGTAAAGGCCGCGGAGATCACCCTTTCCCGGGAGGAATGGTACGAGATCTTCCTCGCCGCGGGGTATGTCCTGCCCTAAGGAACTGTTCAAAAATAACTTGCCCAAAAGGGCAAGTTATTTCGTTATTGCGTAAGCAATTAGAATAAAATGCATCGCATTTTATTC
>NZ_JAJQRC010000070.1:0-8866 GCF_046533115.1 Treponema sp. TIM-1 | reverse complement strand
AACCTGTAGAGTCCGCGTCCACAGCCCGTGACCGGTCTGTTACCGCGGGGAATTCCAGAGCCGTGAGCGGGGCGTAATTCCCCGCCGGGCTTGCCCCCCAAGCCTAAACTGCGGTCAAGAATGTTAGTCACCAGGATTAAGAATGAAAAATGGGCCATTCTTCCTTCTCTTAATTATTCCCTTCTTCGCCTTCTGCGCCTTTGTGGTAAATTTCTTACTATTGTGTCTTTGCGGTTATATTCTCTTTAAGGCCCATGGTACCAGGCCGGATGCCATGTTTGCGGTGAATTTGGCGTCAGGCGCCGAATTTTGACGTTTTTTTGCATTTTTTTTAAATTTTTTTCAAAAAAACAAGATTTTTGGATCAAAGTGTGATATAATTATTAGTGTAGTTTTTTAACAAAAAAAGCATAGCGGCCCGGCGCCTTGCCAAGCCGCACTCTATATCGGGGCTCTAGAAAAGAGGGACCCCGGGGCAGCGCGTCCCTAGCAAAGATAGTGCTGCCACCGGGGTATGCACTTATGCAGGGTAAATATAGTCCAATCGGGCAATTATTACAATGCATAAGTCCTCTTTTTAAGCTCCGGCGTCGTATGACGCCGGAGACGCCCGGAATTTTATTCCGGGCGATATATTTTAAGGAGGACTCTATGAAAAAGGGTCTTATTTTCGGACTTATTGCGGTACTATCCGCAACGTTCCTGGTTATTGGCTGCAGCCAGGCTACGGACAGCGAAGGGACTACCTCGATACAGATCGGGGACTGGTTAGTGGACATTGAGGTATCCACTGAAGACGACCTCCTCGCCGCCTTAGCGAATGACGATTTCAAGGTCATCGGTGTTGTCGGCGATTCTGGGACCAATGAAATCGCCTATTCCAATAGTGCTGCTGACCTCGATGTCCTTAATGTGATACCGGCGGACAAGACCGTGGTCCTTTTCGCGACAGTAGCCGTCGGTTCTCCCAGCCTGAGGGTCGAGGGGAAGCTGATCGTGGAAGGCGGGGGCAACCTGGAGGCGCTCTATCGCACCAATGAAGTGTTGGTTACCCCCACCGGCCAAATTCAGGTTATCAACGGCACCCTGACGGTGGACGGGCCGTCGGCCGTCAACGGTTCTCCCTATAACGAGGAGATCTTCGGGACGTCCCGGCTCGTATTCGCCGGCGGCCACCTGAACATAACCGGGCCTGCCGACGCTTTGGTGGATGTGGAAGAAGCCCTTACCTGGGTTCCCCATGGCCAGGTTACCATCGACAGTCTTACCAAGGCGATCAAACCCAGCGACCTGACGAAGATCCAGCCCCAGACCACCGCGGTCCGCCGCTTAACCATAACGGACCCGATAAACGCGCTGACGGAGACGGAGACTGAACTCATCGTTCCTGCGGGCCTGAGATTTATCACGGACGAAGACCTCCTCAGTGTTACCAAACTTGACGTGAAGGGTCATTTTACCGCAAGCGACGCCCTGTTAGCGAGAATTACGGACCTTACCGTGTCAGGTACCCTGGCCGCACCGTTCGCGACCTATAGCAAGGTTAAGAAGCTGACGGTGAACAGTCCCTTTGATGCCGATGCCGTGTCCTTCCCCTCCTTGGAAGATCTCATCGTGAGCAGCAGCGGGGTTTTCGAAACCACCGGATCGATCGGAACCGCCGTTGATTCTGCAAACGGCATCGGCCTTGAGATCGCGCCGGCTGGCATCGTAGAGGTCGACCAAATTTACAGCCTCAGGACTTCGACGATACAAGGGTCCTTGACCGCCGATGGTTTCACCCCCTATGCTCCCACCCCTGCGCTCTCCGCTCCTTCCGAGCTTAGGGTGGCTCAGGGCGGTTCCATCAACGGTATCAACTTCCCGGGACAGGTTATCGTTACCGCGCTGGCCGCCGATTCCGTTACCATCGATGATTTCACCGTTCCGGAGGATCAGGGCCTCAACATCCCCGCAGCGAAGACCCTTGTCATTGGCGCGGGAAAGACCCTTACCTATGACGGGCAGGTTACCATTGCGGCTACCGGAAACCTGGTATTGGCAACAGATTCTACTACCAGTGTCGGGAAAATCGCCGGTGCGGGCAGCATAACCGCAGGCGCGACCACCATCACCGGCGCATGGGAAGCGGTAGGTGACGCCCCGGACCCCGGTGTACTGACCATTCTGAGCGCGGCTGCCGGTGCGACCATTACTGCGACCGGCGATGCTATTGGCCTGAAAGCCAGCGCTGCAGGCGCGACCATCACCCAGGCGCTGGGATCGGGCAATGCCCTTACTATTGGGGCAGCTACAACGATTACCCTTGGCGGTACCAACACGACCCCGCTGGGCGCGATACTACTAAAATCCGGGGCAGATCCCGCAAAACTGTCATTCACCAATGGAACAACCAGTAAGGTGGTGGTGGGCGCGGGAACCACCGGCGCCGCGATTACCGGAGTCACCAATCCGAAAATTGGCGGCAAAGCCATAGTCATTATTACCTCCTTTGCAAAAGAAGATTTTAAAAATGACAACAACGTCCTGGTCTTGCTGGGCGGTACAAATGCAGGAGGTTTTACCGCATCAGCAACCGCCGGCGCTGATGTATTGATTGACAGCACCGTCGCGGCAGAGGGCACCTAATCCACTAGGTACCCAGTACCTGCTAGCCGGGATGTAACCGGCAACCCGCCCGGTTACCAAACCGGCTTAGAACCCATCAAGAGGCCGCTCAAAACCCTGGTTTTGGCGGCCTTATAAATGGTATCATCACCGCAACCGGCCCGTACCCCCCCCCAATTCGGCTGGAGGCCTCTTCCCTCCCCCGGCACCCGCAGTTTAGCCCATGCCGGGCTTCGCCGGTACGGGTTAACCTGTGGTCACTATTTTATCCTTCATTTTTTTAGTATACTAAAAAAAGCGGGTATGAAAACAAAAGGGTCCTCTGAAAATATTGCTTCCCTCAAGGCCGCTACCCATGACGCCCCCCTGGAGCCGGGGGTGTATATCATGCGGGACGAGGAAAACCGGATCATCTATGTGGGAAAGGCCCGGATCCTGCGGAACCGGCTGACCTCTTACTTTTCCGGCGAAAAAGACATTAAGACCGCAACCCTCATCGCCCATGTCAGAAGCATAGAAACCATCCTCACCGCCAACGAATACGAGGCCCTGCTCCTGGAAAATACCCTGGTCAAACAGCACAGCCCCAAGTACAACATCAACCTCAAGGACGGCAAAACCTATCCCGTGATCCGGATCACCGCCGAAGATTTCCCCCGGATTTTCCGGACCCGCCATATTTTGGAGGACGGTTCCCGTTACTTCGGGCCCTTTCCCAATGTAAGCGCCGTGGATACCATGCTGGAACTGGTCGACAAGCTTTTTCCCCTGCGGAAATGCGGTTCTTCCCGGAACGGCAGGCACGCCCCCTTCCGCAAGCGGGCCGCCCCCTGCATGTATTACCACATCGGCCGCTGCGAGGCCCCCTGCTGCGGCCGGATCGATATCGAAACCTACGGCCGCCATGTGGAACGGGTCCGGAAACTCCTCGCCGGGGAAACCGAATCCCTCATCATGGAACTTACGGAAGCGATGCACCGGGCCGCGGGGGAGCAGCGCTTTGAGCGGGCGGTCCAGCTCAGGGACGCCATCACCGCCATCGGGGAGCTTGCGGCGGAAAACTCCGTGGTGGACTTTGACGGCGAAGGCCGGGATTATATCGCCTGGGCTGCCGAGGGGGTCCTGACCACCTTTACGGTCTTCTCCATGCGGGGGGGGAAGATGACCGGGCGGGATCTGTTCCGCACCCGTTCCGCCGCGGAAGAGGAGGAATCCCTGGAGACCTTTATCGCCGCCTACTATGTCCCGGATCGTCCCCCGCCGCCCCGGATTTACCTGGCCGGCGGGAGCCGGGATTTTTCCGGCCTCCACCGCTGGTTTGCGGAACAGTTCGGTCATGCCCCTGAATTGTACTGCCCCGACGGGAATAGCTCCGGGGAGGAACGCCGCCACCGGGCTATCCTGGCCATGGCCCGGCAAAACGCCCAGGAGGACCTCCGACAGCGGCTCAAGGAACGGGGGGCGGGGCCTGCCCTGGACGAGCTGGTGCAGGTCCTGGGGCTCAAGGTCCGGCCCGAACGGATCGAGGGCTTTGACATTGCCCAGTTGGACGGCAAACACCCCGTGGCCTCCCTGATTTCCTTTAAAAACGGGGTCCCGGACCGGAAAAACTACCGCTATTTCAAGCTCCGTACCGTGGTAGGGGTGGTGGACGACTTTGCCGCCATGCGGGAAGCGGTTCACCGCCGGTATAGCCGGCTTATCAGGGAGGGAAAGGAGCTGCCCGACCTGATTCTTATCGATGGAGGTATCGGCCAGGTAAACGCCGCCCGGGGGGTCTTTGACGAGTTGGGCATGGACAGCGACGTGGTGGGCCTGGCCAAGCGGGACGAGGAACTCTGGCTCCCCCATGCCCGGGAGCCGATACGGCTTTCAAAACGTTCCGAGGCCCTGAAGGTGCTCCAGTTTGTCCGGGACGAAACCCACCGCTTTGCCACCTCCTTTAACCAGCGGCTCCGGTCCAAGGACCTCTTTTTCCCGGTGTTGGAATCCGTGGAGGGCATAGGCCCCAAACGGGCCGCCGCCATTATGAAGGTCTACCAGAACCTCCCCGCCATAGCCGCCTCCTCCGCGGAAGACCTGGCGGAACAATGCGGGATCGCCCTTGCCGCGGCCAAAGCGGTCCGGGCAGCAGCCAAACTGGCCCTGGAGGACCAGGAAGCGGCCCGCAAGCGCCTGAGCCGGGGAAGGGCCGCCGCCCCTTACCGCGAAACCAACCCCAACTCCGGCGTATCCCTCGCCGCCGAAGCCGCCGCCCCCGACTACTCCCCCTGATACCCGGCTTATCCTACCTAACCCGGCATCTAAGAAATTTTAACCACGAACCACTCGAACACCACGAACAGGGGAATAATTAATCAGGAGCTTTTACTTCGATATCCTGGAATTACTACCTGAATTCTCTCCTTTGTTCGTGAGGTTTGTGTGGTTCGTGGTTTTTTTCCTGTCCTTTGTTGAATTGAGCATTGCTGACACCGTATTGACTTGAAGCAACGCCGGAATTCGCCTACACTCTCCCCTGGAAGGGGAAAAGAGACGGCGTTGGACGCCTATTTTGACGCGATATTTCACGCGAATCCGAGACCGTTTCAGGAGGTGGTACAGATGGGAGATGGCAGTATAACGTTTGAAGAAGTGCTGATGGAAGAGGGATTTATCCCCAAATGGCTGGCGCTGGGCAGAGAAGAAGGCCGGGAAGAAGGCCGGGAAGAAGTAGCCCAAAATCTGCTAAAAAAGGGCTGGGGTATAGAAGAAACCGCGGAAACTGCGGATCTGGATATCGAAAAAGTACGGCTTTTGGCTCAGAACATCCGGTAACCCAACTTTCTGCTCTCCTTTGTTCGTGAGGTTTGCATGGTTCATGGTTTTATCCGTATTTCTTTCCTCGAACCGGGGCAAAATCACAGTCCGGCAGGGCCTGAGGCTAAAATAGTGGTCGGTGAGCCTTCCCAAAACCAAGCGGGTCTTGGGAAAAGCTCATGAATCGGTAAAAATTAGCGTTTTTCGGAAACCTTTTCTTTTTCCTTTATGATCTTGGCCTCCAGCTTATCGATAAGTTTATCGATGGCCGGATTAAGATCAAAGTCATTTTCTTTTAAATGAACAGAAACACCCCAGCGGAAGTTAACCGTAGCCTCGGCGGCAAAGTCCTTGTCCTTGGTAAAGGTAAATTTAAGGTCGATGATCATTTTTTCCGCATTGTGAATTCGGCCTACCTTTCGCGCCAGATATTCTCTGGTATCCTCCTGCAAGGTAAAATGGACAGCTTTGACATCAAAATTCATAGTAACCTCCTAATACATCAGGTATTATCGGTTCATCGGCCATAGGATGAACTCAAATCCAGTTCGCTACGGTACTTTGATACAGTACGCCGGGCAATGGAGATTCCCCGTTTGGACAGCAGGTCCGCTATTTCCTGATCCGAAAAATGCCGGGCCTCTGTGGTTATCAATTCTTTGATGGTTTCTTTTACTCCCTCCTTTGAATACCGGGAACCACCGGATCCGGAACCGCTTATGGAATTGGTGAAAAAATAACGGAGCTCAAAGAGGCCCCATTCGGTCTGCAGGTATTTGCCGTTGGCGGTACGGGAAACCGTGGTTTCGTGGATCGACAGTTCCTGGGCTATATCCTTCAGGGTGAGGGGGATGATATGTTTGGGCCCATAGGTAAAAAAGGCCCGTTGAAATTCCACAATGGCCCGGGTTACCCGCAGGAGGGTATGGTTCCGCAGGTTTATCGATTGAATGAACCAGCGGGCCTCCTTGATATTTTCCCGGGCAAAATCCCGAACCGGTTTTTCCCCATGTTTTTTATCGGAAATTTTCATGAAAAAAGGGTTTATCCCCAGGACCGGAATTTCCTCGTCATTAAGAATAATGACGAATTCCCCGTCTTTTCTCAGCACCTGTATATCGGGAACCACATAGCGGGTGTCATTGTTGACAAACTGCCGGCCCGGAAAGGGGGACAGCTCCCGGATCCGGTCAAAGATAACGCGGATCTCCTCCTCGGTCCGGCCTGTTTTTTTGGCCACCTCCGAAATTTTACCCTTTTCCAGGAGTTCCAGGTAGTCCAACACTTCCTCTATCCCTTCGGGGGCATCGGGCAGAAGGGCAGCCTGCACCCGGAGGGATTCGAGGTAATCCATGGTACAGGTTCCGGGGGGGTCCAGGCCTTGGATGAGCTTTAAAACCCGCTGAATCCGCTTGGGGTCCTGGTTTTTTAAGAGAATATCCACCGGTTCCTTATGAAAACCGTCTTTATTTAAATTTTGGATGAGGAGTTCCCCGATTTGGCGGGATTGCTCGTCAATGGGCTGGAGCTGAAGCTGCCCGAGCAGATGTTCCTGGAGGGTTTCGGGCCGGGAAAGGGCGCCTTCGATAAATTTATGCTGTTCCTCGGTGGCCTCGTCCCCTCCCCGGCGGACATACCCCGAATCAGAGGTGCCTTCAAAATAATCATACTCCTCCTTCCGGGGGCTGGCAAGGTCCAAAGAAACCGTTGTTTTGTCTTCCAGGATCTCTAAAGCGGGGTTCCGGTCCAGCTCTTCCTCGATTTTTCCCCGCAATTCCATAACCGGCATCTCCATCAGTTTGATAGACTGATAGACCTGGGGGTTCATTTTGAGATTTTGGTCCAGGAAGAATACGGCTCGCTGTAGCTGCACGGATAAGTACCTCAATAATTAACTATTATTCGATAAAGGCACTTTGTCAAGAAACATTCAACGGAAAAACCAGGGTATTGGCGTTACTTTTACCCGGGATACCTCTGGGAGTCTCCCGGTACGGGGGGAATTTGTCGGGGGTCGGACCGGGGGCATACCCCGCCCTGTTTCAGATTGACGACAAATTCATCGGGATCTACGCCTTTTTGTACTTAACTAAACTGTTATCGGCTTAGCCGTTTGAACCGGTGTGTGGGTCGCGCGGCCTGAAGCCTTATCCTTCACCATGGCCTTTATCGGGCCTACACCGTGCTAACGATTTGCGTCAACATGCTCCCGCATGCTTTTTCGGGTGTAATGAAACAGGGCGGGGTATGCCCCCGGTCCGACCCCAGTCACCGGGTCCCACGTACCGGCATTTTCTCAGGGGTATCCCGGGTAAAAGCCGAGAATTACCCGGGATACCCCTGACGCGAGGGGGGGGCTGGTCCTCGGGCGTCAGGCGTTCCGCTGACGCCGTGATCTGGGGGTTGGGATGAGGGTGTTGCTGAGGGGCTTTTGAAACTGGGTAAAAGCCGAAAATTGGCTTGGAGTTACCTGGCGCAGGGGGGCGGGTCCTCGGGGCGTCAAGCGTTCCGCTGACGCCGTGATTTGGAGTTGGTATTGAGTTTTTGCGATATATGATAGTAAATAGTAAAAAATAGTATTATATAGTATTAAATATCATAATATGTTATTATAAGTATAATAAAGACATAAAAACGTAATAAATGGCAAGGAAAAAATTTAGGAAAATTTAAAAGATCGTTTTTTTGCATTTTTTTTAAATTTTTTTCAAAAAAACGAGATTTTTGGACCTAAATGTGATATAATAATGAGTATGGATTTATAACTGAGAAGGGCCCGGCAAAAGCCGGTAAAAAAACAAAAGGAAGAAGCAATGATCGGTAACAGCCATTATTTGACAGCAGCCAATTTCTGTTCCCTGTACTCAATTATGTATTCGTCAATTTTAATTTTCTTGCCCCCCCAGCAAGAACCGTGCCATGTAGGGGCAAAGAAGTGCTTTTTTTAAAAGAAAGTGTTTTTTGATGGGTTTTTGTCCCCGTATTGGTACGGGGCTTGGGACAGGGCAGCGGCCGAATGGCCGCCGGGAGTATGGATATGCCAGGTAATACTGGGTTTTAGAGAGCTGGGAGCAGCCCGGGATTCGGACAGGCTCCTTTACGGTGTCCCTAAAAAGAGGACCCCGGCGCAGTGACTTTCTTGCCGGAACGCACACTGCTGCCGGGGATTTGCTAAACGCATCGTTATGATACCCCATCCGGGGTGGATTTTCAATGCGTATAGTCCTCTTTTTATTTGGAAGCGCCCTTCGGGGCGCTTCCGCCATTCGGTTGGTATGACCGGATGACTATAAATACAGGAGGGCTTTATGTTGAAAAAGAGCCTAATTTTTGGAAGTGTGGCGCTGTTTTTAGCGGCGCTGATCACTCTGACGGGGTGCCCCACCTCCGCCGATGACGGTAGTACCGAGATTGTATACGGGCACCGGATCTACGGCGATGCGGTGGACCCCTATCAAGC
>NZ_JAJQRC010000069.1:0-9191 GCF_046533115.1 Treponema sp. TIM-1 | reverse complement strand
AGAGAGGAGAGAGGAGTTAAAAGTGAGGAATTGAGGCCAACCTTCATTCCTCACTCCTAATTCCTCTCTTTCTTCATTCTTCTCCTTCCTTCTTCGCCTTATTCGCCTTCGTGGTGAATTTCTTAATTATTGCTCAAGCTCAGGGGGCAAGTAAGCGGTTCAGCCGCTTGACGAAATCCGCCGGGTCCTTGAGTTTAAGCCCCTCCACCAGGAGGGCTTGATCCAGGAGTACCCCGGCCACATCGGCGATCCGTTCCTCATCCTCCGTATGCTTAAGGCCCGCCACCAGGGGATGTTCCCCGTTTACCTCCAGGATCGGCTTGGTATCGGGTACTTCGGTCTGGCCCATGGCCTTGAGCAGCTGGGCCATCTGGATAGAGGGATCGTTTGCGTCCGCCACAATACAGGAGGGGGAATCCTGCAGGCGCCGGGAGAGTTTTACCTCTTTAACCCGGTCCCCCAGGGCCTTTTTTATCTTTTCGATAACCGGCTGTATCTCTTTTTCCGCGGTTTTGTCCGGTTTATCCCCCAGCTCCTCATCAGCGCCGGACCGGTTTATCGCCTTAAGTTCCCATTCCTGGGAAGTGTCCCCGGACTGCTTTTGGTACCGCCCCAGGGAGGGGATGACGATGTCATCGATCTCGTCATCCATAATAAGGACCTCGATACCCTTGGCGGTATAGGCTTCCAACAGGGGCGAGGCCCTGAGGGTCTTTTCATCCCCCCCGGTGATGTAGTAGATGTACTTCTGATCGCTTTTCATCCGGGCCGCATACTCCGAAAACCCGGTCCTGCCCTCCTGGGTGGAGCTTTTGAAGCGGATGAGTTCCTGAATGAGCTCCCGGTTGGCAAAATCCTGGTAGAGCCCCTCCTTGAGGGGCCGGTTGTACTGGCTGATAAAGGTTTCCCACTTCTCCTTGGCAGCGTCCGATCCGGAGGCCGCGGTATCCGCCAGGGTCTTAAATTCCGCCAGCAGCTTTTTTACCGAGGCGTTTTTTATGTTGATGAGGATCTTGTTCTGCTGGAGGATCTCCCGGCTTACATTGAGGGGCAGGTCCTCCGAATCAATGATCCCCCGGACAAAACGAAGCCAGGTGGGTATCAACTCCTTGTCGTCGTCGGTAATAAAAACCCGCTTGACGTACAGCTTAACCCCCGGTTTGTAGTCCACGTTATACATATCGAAGGGCGCCTTTTTGGGGATGTAGAACAAGGTGGAGTATTCCAGGGTACCCTCGGCTTTGGTATGAATATAATGGAGGGGTTCGTCGGTGTCATGACCCAGCTGCTTGTAAAACTCGTGGTAGTCCTCCTCCTTAAGCTCTGATTTGGCGCGGCGCCAAAGGGCGGTCCCGGAGTTGATCCGGTCGGTTTTGGTCACCGAACCCTTCTCTTTTCCCTTGTCGTCGTATTCTTTTTCATCATAGGTCAGGTAAATGGGGAAGGCCACATGGTTGGAATACCGCTTGATAATATCCTCAATGGACCAGCGGTTGGCGTATTCGAGCCCCTCATCGGTCAGGTGCAGGATCACCCGGCTTCCCTGGCTGTCTTTAAGGGCTTCCCCCGGCCCGGCGGCTTCGATCTCAAAGTTCTCCTTGCCGTCGCTGACCCACTTCCAGGTTTCCCCTTCCCCGGCCTTGCGGCTGATTACCTCGATTTTATCCGCCGCCATAAAGGCCGAATAAAACCCCACCCCAAACTGGCCGATAAGGTTGGAATCCCTTTTGACGTCATCCTGGAGCTTTTCCAGAAAGAGCCTGGTCCCGGACCGGGCGATGGTTCCCAGGGACTCGATGAGGTCGGCCTCGTTCATACCGATACCGTTATCTTCCACGGTAAGGGTTTTTGCGTCCCGGTTAAAGGACAGATCGATCCGGGGCTCAAAAATAATGGACTTGTAGCCCTCGTCCGCTACGGTAAGGTACTTGAGCTTATCCAGGGCATCGGAAGCATTGGAAACAAGTTCCCGCAGGAATATTTCCCGGTTGGAATACAGGGAATGGATGATGAGGTGCAAGAGCCGGCTTACTTCAGTCTGAAATTGGTGCTGTGCCATGGTTGAGACTCCTTTCTTGTTATTATTCGGCGGGGATTAATCCCCCTCCCTCTGGGCAATTCACTTCTCCAGCCACTAATGGCAGGGTAGAAACCCCTCGGTAAAAAGTGTACGGAAAACCTGTATCTAAGATACTAAAAGAAACTTATCAGGGGCAAGGGGCAAATAACGTTTCCTTCCTCCCTTTTCCTCCCATTTTTTCATATTTTTTTCCCAAAACTAAAGCACCCTGCATCCCCGTGCCTTATTATTCCCGGAGGTATTTCATGGCTATCCATAAACCGAAAGATAACAGCTTTAAACTCATCCTCGATGACCACCGCCTCTTTGTCGACTTCCTCCTCCGTTTTATACCCCTCCCCATCTTCAACGCCCTCTCCCCCGACGATATCGAAGATGTCAGTGAACGTTTCCTTCCCCTCCTCCTCGAAAACCGGGACTCCGATACCGTCAAACGGATCTCCCTCAAAAATAATCCTCCCCTCTTTGTCATCGCCATCGTCGAACACGAGTCCCAGGTCAATTTCCGCGCCCCCTTCAAAATGCTCCAGTACATCACCTTGGTCCTGGACAAGTACGAGAAGGAGGTCAACCGGGAGTACCCCGGCCTTACCTCCACCAGGGACTTCCGCTACCCCCCGGTCCTCCCCTTGATCTTCTACGACGGTCCTGCCCCCTGGACCGCCGCCCGGAACTTCGCCGACCGTACCGCCCTCAAGGACGTCTTTGGCGATTATATTCCCTCCTTCAAATATGAGTTGGTGGAGTTAAACAAATACGGCTTTGAGGACCTGAGCCGGTACCGGGATGCCCTATCGCTGTTATTACTGGTGGACCGGATTCAGAAACGGGAAGAACTGGAGGAGTTACAGGGATTACCGGGAGACTATTGGGAAGGGGTGGCATTGAATATTCCGGAGGGGATGGTTAAACTGGTAAAGGATGTGATCACGGTCCTATTGGAACGGCTGGAAGTCCCGGCTGAGGAGATAGAGGCGGTGAAGGAACATGTAGGGAAGAAGGAGTACCAGACGATGTTTGACGCATTGGTAGAGAGTGTCCTAGAGGACAAACGGCTTGCCCGGGAGGAAGGTATCCAGATAGGTACTGAAAAGGGACGGGAAGAAGGCATCCAGATAGGTACCGAAAAGGGACGCGACGAAGGGCGGGAGGAAAAACAGGCGGAAGCTTACCGGGAAAAGCTGGAATCGGCCCGGATCCTCAAGGGCTATGGGGTTTCGGTGGAGGTAATTGCCCAAAGCCTGCATCTGACCGTGGAAGAGGTGGCGTCCGTCCGGTGATATGGCCAATACCCCCATACCGGTGGTTTTTCCTGTCCCTTGTTGAACGGAGAATTGCCGCCCCGGCCTCCGCACCCCTTGACGAAGCTCCCAAAAAAGAGGATTTTATAGTAACTGCATTGACGGAGACGAGTAACGGGTAAACCGGATCAAGTACGGGTTGTTTTCCGTACCCGGAGAGAGGCCATGCCATAGGCTGGAAGCAGGCCGGTCACGGAACCCTTGAAAACCACTCCCGAGCTGCTTTATCGAACGGAAGAGCTTTCCCAGTAAATAAAGCCGGATTGCCCCCGTAAGCGGCGAAGAGGGCGTTTTTCGTCGTGGAAAAACGAACCGGGGTGGTACCGCGGGATTATTCCCGTCCCCGGATACATTACGATGGAGGTGCCCCATGCCCGATCAAAAAGAACAGCAAAAAAAACCCGAAGCAAGCCAGAAACTTGCGCTGATACGTCATTCGGTAAGCCATATCATGGCCCAGGCGGTAACCCGGCTTTTCCCCGGAACCAAGGTCGCCATCGGCCCTTCGGTGGAGAACGGCTTCTACTACGATTTTCAGTTACCCCGGCCTATCGCCGCGGAGGATCTGCCGGTGATTGCGGAGGAGATGAAACGTATCATCGACTCCCGGCAGGATTTTGTACGCCTGGAACTGAGCCGGGCCGAGGCCAAGGCCCGGTTTGCCGATGAACCCTTCAAGTTGGAACTCATAGCGGATCTGCCGGAGGATACGGTCATTTCGGTCTATGAAAACCGGGACGCCGAAGGCAAGGTCCTCTGGGCGGACCTCTGCCGGGGGCCCCATGTACGGAACACCCGGGAAATTAATTCCGCGGCCTTTACGCTGCAAAATATCGCCGGCGCCTACTGGCGGGGGGATGAAAAACGGCCCATGCTCACCCGGATCTACGGCACCGCCTGGGAGACCCCCAAGGACCTCAAAGCCTACCTTAGTTTTCTGGAGGAGGTGGAAAAACGGGACCACCGCCGGGTAGGAAAGGAAATGGACCTCTACTCCATCCACGAGGAAGCCGGGGCAGGGCTCATCTACTGGCACCCCAATGGCGGCCGGATGCGGGTGGCCATCGAAAATTTCTGGCGCGCCGAACATTACCGCAACGGCTACGAGATCCTGTATACCCCGCACATCGGCAAGTCCTGGCTCTGGGAAACCTCGGGACACCTGGGTTTTTACAAGGGAAATATGTACTCCCCCATGGAGATCGACAACCAGGATTACATCATCAAACCCATGAACTGCCCCTTCCACATCATGATCTACAAGAACAAGGGCCGCAGCTATCGGGACCTGCCCCTGCGCTGGGCGGAATTGGGTACGGTTTACCGGTATGAACGGTCCGGCGTACTCCACGGCCTGCTCCGGGTCCGGGGCTTTACCCAGGACGATGCCCACATCTTCTGTACCCCCGAGCAAATCGAGGATGAGATCCGGGAAGTTTTACGGTTCAGCCTGTGGATATGGCAGGTTTTCGGTTTCCAGGACATCAAAGCCTACCTGGCCACCAAACCCGAGGAGTCCGTGGGGGAGCAGGGGCTCTGGGACCAGGCCCTGGAATCCCTGCGTAAAGCGGTAATCGCCGAAGGGCTTCCCTACGAGCTGGACGAGGGGGGCGGGGCCTTCTACGGCCCCAAGATCGACCTCAAGATCAAGGACGCCCTGGGCCGGGAATGGCAGATGACCACCATCCAGTTCGACTTTAACGAGCCGGAACGGTTCGATATGACCTATGTGGATGCCGACGGCCAGCACAAACGGCCCTACATGGTCCATCGGGCCCTTTTGGGCTCCCTGGAACGGTTCTTTGGGGTCCTTATCGAACATTTTGGCGGGGCCTTCCCTGTATGGATAGCCCCGGAACAGGCCGCGGTCATCCCGGTGGCGGAGAGTTTTAACGACTACGCCCAAAAAGTGACCGCGGAACTCAAGGTTCGGGACCTCCGGGTAACGGCGGAACTGGACGACGGCCGGCTTAACGCCAAGATCCGTTCCTGTCAGAACCGGAAAATACCCTACATGCTGGTGGTCGGCCAGCGGGAAGCCGATGAGGGCACGGTTTCCATCCGTCTCCGGGACGGCAGGCAGCTATCCCCCATGAAAATAGCGGAATTCGCCGACTATGCGGTAAAAAAGACGGAAACCCGGGATCTGGAACTGTAAACCGGCAGCCATAGTTGGTAAAGTAAGGGGGGAGCGCCGATGTTACGGGGTAAACCGATATTACCCATGACCAGCCTTTTTTGACGCTGCTCCCCCTCGCTCCATAAAAATGCCGCTGCCCCGGTAGGGAGTTTCCGGGAAACCGCTCCGGCGGTTTCCCAGAAACTCCCTACTTAAAAGCGCGTCAGCATTTTTATTCCGCTACCCCCACTCCGCTCCTTGGGTATATGAACCGTCATGGGGTGATCGCGGCGGCCTGAAGGGCCGCAGCCATAAACATTGCAACTACCGGAAATTTCGGTTACCCTAAGAGCCGTGAAGGGGGCACGGGAATGAAGCTCATCACCGCCGAAGAATTTGACGGCTATTGGCAGCATGTTTCGGGACCGGGGGAGGACGGGGCGGTTCTTGACGCGGTGCGGGGGATAATCGCCGCGGTACGGGCCGAGGGCGACCAGGCCATACGCCGCTTTGCGGCCCGGTTTGACCGGTCCGCGCCGGAGGTCTTGGAAGTGCCCGAAGCCGCGGCAAAAGCCGCTTGGGAAACGCTACGGGAAACGGATCCGGAACTGGCCGCTGCCTTGGAGTTGGCGGCGGATCACATCCGGCGGTTTTCGGAGTTACAAAAAGCCCAACTGCAAGACTTTGAATATGAAATGGCTCCGGGCCTGGTTACCGGGCAGCGGGTGATCCCGGTTAAACGGGCCGCGGTGTATGTGCCCGGGGGGAGGTTTCCCCTGATCTCCTCGGTGCTGATGGGGGTCATTCCCGCGGTTGTTGCCGGCGTCGAACAGGTTCTGGCGGTTTCCCCGCCCCAGGAGGACGGGTTGCCGGACCGGCGGATTCTGGCCGCGGCATACCTTGCCGGGGCGCGGCGTTTTTTTGCCCTGGGGGGCGCCCAGGCCATCGCCGGCCTGGCCCTGGGGACCGAAACAATTCCCCGGGTTGACGTGATCGCCGGGCCGGGAAACAAGTACGTGGCCGCGGCAAAACGGCTGCTCTACGGGGAGGTGGGAATAGATTTTGTCGCGGGGCCCACGGACGTCCTCATCATCACCGACGGCTCCGGGGGGACGGATCTGGCTGCGGCGGATATGCTGGCCCAGGCGGAGCATGATCCTGATGCCCGGGCCCGGGTCCTGGTCTGCAGCCGGGACCTGGCGGACCGGATCCTCCGGGCCGCGGAACAGCAGCTTGCCGCCCTGCCCACCGCCGCTGTTGCCGCCGCTTCCCTGGACGCGGGGGGGCTCATCATCATCTATGATACCCAGGAGGAAGCGGCCCGAATCGCCAACGCCATAGCCCCGGAACACCTGGAACTCCAAACCGCCGCTACCGGCGACTGGATCCCCCTCCTCCATAATTACGGTTCCCTTTTTATTGGGCCCCAGGCGGCGGAGGTCCTGGGGGATTATTCCGCGGGGATAAACCATACCCTGCCCACTTCCGGAAGCGCCCGGTTTACCGGGGGGCTTTCGGTACGGCACTTCCTCAAAACCGTTACCACCCTCCGATGCGCCGGGGGAACGGGGTATGACCAGGCCCTGGGGAGCGCGGAAATTCTGGCCCGGGCCGAGGGGCTTATGGGGCACCGGCAAAGCGCTTTGCTCCGGCATTAATCCTGCGCTTGACTATGACCGGGGCAACCTTATACCCTGACATGACAAGAGGAGGCGCTTTTGGGAGCTTACGGATCAACGGAAAATCATCGGGAGCGGGAAAAGGGGGCCCTGGTATACCCGGTCTATTCCCGGCGTTCCCGGGGTCTTTCGGTGGGAATCAACCTGTTTCCGGATCAGAAGGTCTGCCCCTTTGACTGCCCCTATTGCGAGGTTTTCCCCTTTAAGACCGATATCCGTTTTTCCACGGAAACCATGGTAAAAGCCCTGCGCCAGGCGCTGATCCGGGCCGGGGAAGGGGAGGCTCCGGTCCGGGATATTTGTTTTTCCGGGAACGGGGAACCGACCCTTTCACCCTGGTTTCCTGAAGCCCTGGAAGCCGCGGCCCGGCTCCGGAACGAACTGGTCCCCCGGGCGGATTTGGTGGCGATCACCAACGGGGTGGGGTTGTTGGATCCGGGGATCTATGCTTTTTTGCGGGATGCCGCCCGGGGACCGCAGGGATTGAAAATCTGGCTCAAACTTGATGCGGGAACCGAAGCATGGTATCGGGAGATAAACCGTTCTCAAATTCCCTTTGAGACGCTTTTGGGGAAGATCCGGGACTTTGTCGGGGAGGCTCCGGCGATTATCCAGACCATGGTCTGTACGGTGCGGGGTCTTCCCCCTCCGCCCGAAGAAGCCGAAGCCTGGGAGCAGACAGTGTCCGGCCTGATTTTTGGCCGTTCCGGCAGCGGGGAAAGACCCGGCCCGGGGGTTCAGGGTGTCCAAATTTATGGTAAAGCCCGGCCCGCACCCCAGGACCCCCTGACCACCGCCCTGGAGGAATCTTTTCTGCAATCCCGGGCCGTATCCCTGAAAAAAAAGCTGGAAAAGGCCGGCAAGGACATTCCCATAGAGGTCTTTGCCTAAGTACCAACTCTTCCCTCATATTCTTTAACTAACTCCTAACTCCTAGCTCCTCCCTCTACCCCGCATTGGCTTGAAGCAACGCCGGAATTCGCCTACACTCTCCCCGGAGGAATATGTGGATACCGCCCCCAAAACCGACAAGGCTCCGGAAAAAATACACTGGCACCCCGCCTTTTACCAGGCAATTAAGGCGGAGCTCCTTGACTGGAAGGAGGTACTCCAGTTTGAGTACGAGTATCAGCTCACCTCCGAACCGCTGCGGGTGGATACCCTCATCATCCTGAAACCGCCCGGCATCCGGATACCGCATAGTATCGGGCGTATATTCAAGACGGTCAACATCGTGGAGTACAAAAGCCCCGAAGACTCCTTTACGGAGAAGGATTTCTATAAAGTGTATGCCTATGGGGCGCTGTATGCGGCGATCCACCGGGACGTAGGGATGTCGGACCTCACCCTGACATTTGTGGTCAGCCGACACCCGCGGGAACTGCTAAAATACCTGCGGGTGGTTCGGGGATACGAGGTGGTCGAGGTGGAGAGCGGGATATACGAGGTGCGGGGGGACTATATACCGATGCAGATCATAGCATGTCCGAAGCTGAGCGGGGAGAACAGCCGGTTGATGGGGGGATTGAAGAAGAACTTGAAAAGGGAGGAAGCGGCGAGTATATTAGAGGAGGGGAAGCGGCGGGGAAAAGAGACGGCGCTGGACGCCTATTTTGACGCGATATTTCATGCGAATCCGAGACCGTTTCAGGAGGTGGTACAGATGGGAGATGGAAGCATAACGTTTGAAGAAGTGCTGATGGAAGAGGGATTTATCCCCAAATGGCTGGCGCTGGGCGAAGAAAAGGGCATAGAAAAAGGCCGGGAAGAGGTAGCCCAAAATCTGCTAAAAAAGGGCTGGAGTATAGAAGAAACCGCGGAAACTACGGAGCTGGATATCGAAAAAGTACGGCTTTTGGCCCAGAATATCCGGTAACCAGTTTCCACTAAGTAGACCATTGCGCGGTTAATAAAGAAAAAATAACCACGAACCACTCGAACACCACGAACGAAGAGGAAGAGACGGGAAGAGAATTTGACCACGAAGGCGCAGAAGGCGAAAAAGGTAAGAA
>NZ_JAJQRC010000068.1:0-9415 GCF_046533115.1 Treponema sp. TIM-1 | reverse complement strand
CAAGAATAAAATGCGATGCATTTTATTCTAATTGCTTACGCAATAACGAAATAACTTGCCCTTTTGGGCAAGTTATTTTTGAACAGTTCCTAGGACGGGCCTCTAGGCCAGAAGGTGTTCCAGGAGTATCTTGAGTCCTATGGCGATGAGCATGAGGCCCCCGGCCCGCTCGGCCCATTTCCCCAGGAAGCGGCCGAGGCCTTTGCCAAAGACAAAACCGCTCAGGCACACCAAAAAGGTGATGCCGCCGATGATGGCGGAGGAAGACCAGATCCCCTGACCCAGGATGTTAAAGGAAATGCCGACCGCCAGGGCGTCGATACTGGTGGCCAGGGAAAGCGCCAAAAGGGGGCCCACGCTCCGGATGTCCTCGGTTGGTTTTTGGGGATCATCCCCCTCCCGGCTGAGATCCTTTTGCGTAACCCCCGCTATAAACATCTTGCCGCCGATAAAAGCCAGAAGCCCAAAGGCGATCCAATGATCATAGGCCGTGATATACGCCTGTACGGTTTTACCCAAATACCACCCCAGCAGGGGCATGATAAACTGAAAGAGGCCGAAAAAAAAAGCGGCCCGAACCATATAAAAGCGCCTGAGCCCCCGGATACCGATCCCGGCGCTGAGGGATACGGTAAGGGCATCCATGGAGAGGCTAAGGCCAATCAGGATGACGGAGAACATCTTAAGCTCTTGCCGCCAAAGGCAGGGGGGTCCCCTCCGGCCCTGATAACCAGGTAAAAAACTGCGGGGTCGTATCAAGGATAAGCTCCGTTTCCTCGGGGACGGCCCGCCCTTCGCCGGAAAAAATATCGCGGCGGGTTTGCTCCGTGCCGGGGAGCTTGAGCCGCAGGGGCAGGGGGCTTTTCCCGTTGTTCCAGAGGATCAGGGTGTTCCGGCCGCCCTCCCCCCGGAAGTAGAGGGTTTCCACCGCCGGGGGCAGGTTTTCCCGGGCCGGAAGCTCCGGCCGGTATTCGGCGCCGGCTATATACCGGCTGCACAGGGCATAGGCGGCCACCCCGGTCCGGGGGGAATAATCGGGATAGGCCAGCCCGAAAAAGTATTCCGAATTAACCCGGTTGGGTTCTTTGCCCCGGAAGTATGCGCCGGTCAGCTCGTACCAAAAGACCTTTTGGGCCCCCCGGATCGCCAGGCCCGCCAAGGTTTTTACCACATATTCGGGAAAAACCTCCTCCGCTACCCGGGTGGGGTAATAACCATCGGTGGGATATCCGACTTCGGTAACCCAGATCTCCCCGGTATAGCCCTGTTCGGATAAAACCTTCACCAACCGGTCATACTGCTTGAGGGAACTTTCCGGATTTACCCCATAGGGGTGGAAGGAGACGACATCGGCCCCTGCTATGGCCCCGGCGGCAAACATATCCCGGATAAACTTTTTGGGTACCCAGGAAAAAGAGCCGGCCACGATTTTTGCCTGGGGATCAAGCTCCCGAATCTTCTGCAGGGCCGCCTTGGAAAGCGCAAAAAAGTCTTGATCGGTCCCCTTCCAGAAAACCCAGTTCGGCTCGTTCCATATCTCATAGGCGTCGATCTTCCCCCGGTACCGGCGGACCACTTCTTCCACATACCGGAGGTAGTGGGGCAGCCGTTCCGGGGTGATATTCCGCCGGCGTTTATTATCGCGATAAATCCAGGGGGTATCATAGGCTAAAATGGCCAGAAGCTTTCTCCCGGCCTTTTTGCCCTCCTCCACATATTCGTCATACCGTGAAAAATTCCATTCCCCGGATTGGCGTTCTATATCGCTCCAATAAAAGGTGGTCCGCATCCATGCCACCCCCAGTTCATCCAGGAATTCATGTTCCCGGGAAAGGGGCCCCTGGCCGCCGGGGATGATACCGAAAAAATCCGCCGGGACCCGCCGGGAACCATCGGTAGAAAACGACAGGGAAAGGCAGGAGGCAAAAAGCAACACCACGCAAAAACCCACGGGGATACGGAATAGTTTCATCAGTAATACCTCCATTTTTCCCGGGGACGGTTGGGGTCCCGGATGAGCCGGCACAAGAGGAGGTCCCACAGGATGAGTTCCGGGGCGGAACCGGCGGAACGGAGGAGTACCTCAAATTCTGCGATCAGGGACAGGGCCGTGTCCGCCTGGGGAAAATGACGGGCCGCCTCGGCGTAATCCCGCCGGACCTTGGAGGAGCCCAGGCCTATTTTCTTGAATTCCAGCTCCGAGGTCCACCCCGAATTGACCAGGTGGAGATAATCCCTGAGTTTTCTAAAACACCAGGTCAAAGCCGCCATAATGGAGATGGACGGCTGCTTGGCCGCCAGAAGGGTATGGAGGATCTCGATACTTTTCGGCAGATCCCCCTGGGCTATCCGGGAAAAAAGGGAAAAGGCTGACTCTTCCCGGGTATGGGAAAGCCATTTTTCCACATCCTCCCCGGTGATACGTTGGTCCTTGTCCTGAAAAAGCATAAGCCGGGAACATTCCCGTCCCAGGGCATCGGTGTTGTTCTCCACCATCTCCAGGATAGTTTCAATGGCCTCATCCCCGATGCGGTACCCCGCCCGTCTGAAAAAAGACGCCACCCATTCGGTTTTCCGGTCCTCGAAAAGCTCCCAAAAGATCCGTTTGGCCCCGGCGGCAAAGGCCTGTTCCAGCCCCTTGGCCACGCCGGAATTCTCGGATATAAAGATCAGGGTGGTGTTGCTTTGCGGCGCCTGTATATAAGCGGCCAGGGGATCAATTTCTTCTTTCTTTTTGAGGGCTTCGGCATTTTTAATAAAGATCAGCCGGGAATCGGAAAAAAGGGAACCGTTCCGTAACTGGGAAAGGATGTCCGGGAGCGCGGTTTCTCCGGCATAAAAAGAAATTTCCTCCGGAGGGCTTCCGGCGGCCGTGGTCATCTTCCGCCGGATCTCGTTAATGGCATCCTGTTTTTCGCCGATTTCCGGTCCAAGGAACAGCAGACACGTGCCTTTGGCCATATCAATAGGAGCGGATGGTATAGGTAAGGCGTCCCAGGATCCGGGCGTTCTGGGTATAGATCGGCGGATAGTTGGGATTTTCCGGCTGCAAGAGGATCCGGGTCGATTCCTTATAAAAACGTTTCAAGGTAGCCGCGTCATCCAGCAGCGCCACCACGATTTCACCGTTCCGGGCGGTTTCCGTTTTTTCGATAATGGCCGTATCGCCGTCCATGATACCGGCGCCCTCCATGGAATCCCCCTTAACCCGCAGGGCAAAATAATCCCGGTTCTTTTTCAACAGCGAATAGGGCATGGCAATCGAGCCATCATGGTGTTCCTCCGCCAGAATGGGCCGGCCCGCGGCCACGGTGCCCAAATAGGGGATCTCCACCACCTTTTCCGGGGGCTCATCCGCTTCCGGGAAGATAAGTTCAATGGTCCGGGACCGCCGGTCCCCGTTCCGCAGGTAGCCCTTTTTTTTCATGGCCGATACATGGTCATGGGCCGCCTTAATCGATATGGAAAAATGATCCGCTATCTCCCTAATGGTAGGAGGATAGGTATGGTTTTTGATGTACTCCGTGATAAAGCCCAGCACTTCCCCTTGACGCTGGGTGAGTTCTTTCATCGTTCTGTCCTTAATATGTTATATTTGCGTAATTTAACATGCAAATTGCTTGGATATATACCAATGGCTTCCGCAGCCCGGGCAATAACCCCGTTGTTTTGTGATAATTGGAATTCCAAATAATATTTTTCAAACATCTCCTTTGCTTCATTATATTTTAAATGAAATATGTTAGAAGGGAAAGGGCCTTGATCCCCGGATAAAAAGGGACCGGTTTCCGGCAGGGCCGGCGCATCCTCTATGGGGCTCCACCGGAGGAGTTCCCGAATGGCCTTGAGGCTGATATGTTCATCATCCCACATCACCGCAATCCGCTCGGCAAGGTTCTTGAGTTCCCGGATATTGCCCGGCCACGGGTAGGCTAAAAGCGCGTCCCGGGCATCATCGGTCAACTCATAATTCAGCCCGCTCAGTTCCTTTAAAAAATGGAAGAGGAGGACCGGGATATCCCCCCTTCGTTCCCGTAAGGCGGGCATGACTATGGGGATCACGTTGAGGCGGAAAAAGAGGTCCTGCCGGAAACGGCCTTCTTTACATTCCGCCTCCAGGTCCTTATTGGTGGCGGCGATGATACGGACATCGGTGATGATGGTTTTCTCCCCCCCTACCCGCTGGATCTGCTGTTCCTGAATGGCCCGCAGCATCTTGGACTGGGCGGCCAGGGACATATCCCCAATTTCGTCCAAAAACAGGGTCCCGCCGTGGGCCAATTCAAACCGGCCCTTGCGGCTGGAGACCGCATCGGTAAAGGCCCCCTTTTCATGGCCGAAGAGTTCGCTTTCGATAAGGGTTTCCGGTATGGCGGCGCAGTTGACCTCCACAAAGGCCTTCCCCGCCCGGGCGGAACCGCGGTGGATGGCCCGGGCCGCCAGTTCTTTGCCGGTACCGTTTTCCCCATAGATGAGGATCCGGGCGTCGCTTTGGGCGGCCTGTCTGATCCTGCCCCGGACCTCCTCCAACTGGGGGCTCTGCCCGATAATCTCATCCTTGGTCAAAATATTTTTTTTAAGGTCCCGGTTTTCTTCCCGTAATTTTTGCAGGGTAAAGACATTCCGGCACAGGGTCAGGACCTTGTCCAGGGAGAGGGGTTTTTCCAGGAAATCAAAGGCCCCCAGTTTTACCGCCCGAACCGCCATATCCACATTGGCGTGCCCGGATATGACTATCACTTCAAGATCGGGCCAGCCCGTGCGGATCCGTTCCAGGGCTTCCATGCCCCCCAGCTTGGGAAGCATCACATCCAGAAAAACCAGGTCGATGGGTTCGGCCCCTAAAATTTCCAGCCCCAGTACCGCGTCTTCCGCGGTAAATACGGTGTAATGTTCATCTTCCATGATCGAGGCGAGGGTTCTCCGGATTCCCGGTTCATCGTCAATGATGAGGATCTTTGTCATAGTCAGCGCCTTTTTCCGGGAATATGGCCGGTTCGTCTATAGGTATATCGATAAAAAAGGTCGTTCCCATCCCCTCGGCGGAATTAAACCAAATGGATCCCCCGTGGTCGTTCACAATCCGCTCCACAATGGGCAGCCCCAAGCCGGTTCCGGATTCTTTGGTAGTAAAATAAGGGGTGAAAACCTGGGAACTTTCCTCTTCGTTGATACCTTTTCCCGTATCCCGAATACTTAATCTACAATAACGGCTTTCCCGCTTTTTGACTAGATCCGCCCGGATTTGTATCAACCCCTTACCGTTCATGGCGTCGATGCCGTTGATGATGAGGTTGGTAAGGACCTGGGTAAAATGCCGCCGGTCTATTTTTACCGAAAAATCAGTTCCCACCTGATCCATGTCAAAGTGTACCTCAGGATAGGAGGTATGATAGGGGATGATGGTTTCTTCCACCAGGTCCCGCAGTTTTGTCCAGGAAAGGCTATGTTCCATGGGCCGCGCGAGGGTCCTGAATTCGTTAAGCAGGGCGGATAAGCCATCCACTTCCTGGATGATGGCCATCATGGAATTTTCCAGAATTTCGCCGATCCCCCCGGGCTCATTCTTCCAGCGCCGCAAAACCCGTTCCGCCGAAAGTTTTATGGGGGTAAGGGGGTTTTTTATCTCATGGGCAAGCTGCTGGGCCATGCTCTGCCAGATGGATATTTTTTCCGTCCGTACCAGGGCGGCCCGGGACTTTTCCAGGTCCTGGACCATGGCGTTGAAGGACTGCACCAGGACCCCCAACTCATCCTCGGGACGGGCCAATATTTGGATGGAAAAATCCCCCTCCGCCACCCGCCGGGTAGCTTCCGTCAGTTCCGCCAGGGGTTGGGTTATCTTTGAGGCAAAGGAAAGGGTGATAATAACCGTCATCAGCAGGGTGGGGAAGATAAACGCCCCCAGATACAGGGCCAGGAGGGATTTTAAATTAGGACCCAAGGCGGTGACGAAACTAAAACGGCCCAGCTCTTCTTCCACCATGGTTATGCCCCGGTCAAATCCTTCCCCCAGGCCGTAGCTGATAACCCGGAGGGTGTTTTTTTCGGGGTATACGATATACCGGATAACATCCGTATCCCGGGGTATTTCCCGGGACACAAAACCCGGCTGGGTTCCCGGGGGTACTTTGAGTTCCCCCGCCGGTTCCCCGACAAAAGTCCCTCCCTGCCAGGCGCCGTCTTCCTGCAAATGAAAATCCTGAATCGCCGTGAGTTCTTCGGCAACGTTTTTGAGACGGCCGATCAAGTCCTCTCCCGCGGCATCCGGTTCCCCGGCCAAGGTCATCAGGGGATCAAAATCGTTGTTCTGTACCAGGTTTTCCAGTTTTTCCATCTGAAAGGAATAACTCTCCAGGGTCATCTTCTGGGCTTCCCGCAGGGCCTCCTCCACATGGACGGTCCGCCAGAACCGGGCGATCTCGTATACCGACTGGATGGTGACCACCCCAATCGGCACGGCGGTGAACAGGACCGTAATCACAAAATACCCCAGGAGCCGGGCCTGAAACCTGCTTCCCATCCGGCGGGCCCAAATGTCCCTGACCAGATTCTGAACGGAAAAGGCCAAAAATATCAGCAGCACCGCGGGGATGGTAAGAAACATGATATAGGTAAGAAGCTCCGGGATGCTGCCCTCCCGAAAAATATCGGAAAAAAAGGTCCGGGCAAAAAATACGGTTAAAATACAGAGGAGCAGGTAGATTAAGACCAGGCTCCGAACAGTGATGAAAGAATACCGTGGGTGGGTCCGGACTGTTTTCATCCTTCCCTCACTCTTCCGCAAATTTAGACTCAAACAAGCGGACTAAGGCATCTGCCGCTGCCTGCTCATCCTCTCCTTCGGTAATAATTTTTATCTTGGTCCCATAGGCCGCCCCCAGGGTGATAATCCCCATGATCGATTTTCCGTTAATCCGATCGTCGTCCTTTTCCAGATAAATCGACGAGGTAAAATCCTTGGCGATCTGGACCAGCAGGGCTGCCGGCCGGGCATGAATCCCGGCCCTGTTTGTTACGGTTACAATCTGTTCAACCATTACTTATTCCTAAACAAGCTTTTTCAAATCCATGGTCCCATCCATCGGATTTAGATGATATCTTCCTGCCCAAAATACACTGATCTGGCTTGATCGCTTTCTATCCATTTGAGGATATTTTTGTTGAATTCCTTTGCCGAATTATACCCCATCTTTTTGAGCCGCTCATTCATGGCCGCGGTTTCTATGATGATGGGTACGTTCCGGCCGGGTTTGACGGGGATCTCCAATTTCGGGATGCTCACCCCCAGGATATCCATGTACTTTTCCTCTATCCCCAGGCGGTCGTAGGTTTTTTGAGAATCCCAGACCTCCAGTTCCACCACTAATTGGATCTGTTTCCGGTCCCTGATGGCTCCCACGCCAAAAAGATGGGTAATGTTGATGATCCCCAGTCCCCGGATCTCCATGTGATGTCCGATGATCCGGTTTGCCCCGGTGCCTATCAAGATATTACCGCTGACACAGCGGATCTCCACCACATCGTCCGCCACCAGCCGGTGGCCCAATTTGATCAGTTCCAGGGCGGTCTCGCTTTTTCCCACCCCGGAATCGCCCAGGATGAGGATTCCCAGGCCGTATACTTCCACCAGTACCCCGTGGATACTCCGCTCCGGGGCAAAAATATCCAAAAGGATCCGCATCAGCCGGGCATGAAAATCAGTGGTAGTCAAATCGGTCTGGAGTATCGGGCACTGGGCCCGCTCGGCTTCGCCGAAAAAATTCCGGTCCGGGGTCAGGTTGTGGGTAAAGATGCAGCAGGGTATGGGAAAAGAAAACATCTGTTTGATATTTTCAACTTTACCTTCCTCGGACATTTTGCGGAGGTAGGCAACCTCCCCCCGGCCGAAAAGCTGGATCCGCTCGGAGGCAAAGGATTCGTAAAACCCCGACAGGGCCAGTCCCGGCCGGTTGATATCGGGGATGCCTATCTCCCGGGCAAGTCCTTTTCTGCCACCAATACAGTGGAGGTTCAGGGAATTATGCTCCTTGAGATCGATATCTATCAGATCCAGGACGGTAAATCGCTTTGCCATCATGTTATTATGATAAACTAAAACGGGTAACCCTGCAATGCGGCATCCGGCGCTTGAGCGCCTTGGGTGGGGATTCCCGTGGGGGCCGGGGATTTCCCCTTGCCCACGACTCTGGAATTCCCCGCCGGAGCAGACAAGAACCGTAGGTTCACCACCTAAACGTTTTTCGCCATAGGGTATCCCTTCCCGACATCCTGCCCGTGCCAATAACCGTTGGCTGCGAAGGCGGACTCTACAGGTAAGTGGGCAAGGGGAAATCCCCGGCCCCCACGGCTATCAGCGGGAAAAGGCGCTCAAGCGCCGGCTTGGGGGGGATACTGGGGGGGAACTTTTCACTTTTCATTGAAAGTCCTGTGGTGGTTGCAAATTTATCGAGAGGGCCCGTAGTTCATCCACCACATAGACGTTCCGTACCGTAATTTCCCCGTCCAGGGTGAGTATTACCGGGGCAAAATTCAGGATTCCCCGGATGCCGGCGGCGGCCAGTTTTTCCGCAACCCCCTGGGCGGCTTCACCGGGAACGCAGAGGAGTGCAATTTCTATGGAGAAACGGCGAATAATTTCCGCCATTTTATAGGCCGGATAGAGGGGCACCGGAGATTTGAGGATCTCCACCCGGTTTACGCTGATATCGAACCCAGCGACCAGTTCAAATTCGCCAAGATGAAAGGCATGAAAATTGAGATATGCCGAACCAAGCCGGCCCAAGCCTACCACGCAGAAGCGGCGGCGGGTTTCAAGGCCCAGGGTCTTTTTTATCGCCTGGATCAAAGGCGCCGGCTCATAACCCTGGACAGTACCGCCATAATTCCCATCCAGATATGAAACATCCTTACGCACGGTAAAACTAGACCAACCGGTCAACGCCTCTATTTGATGGGACGTTAGCTGTTTTGTTCCTGTTTTCTCAAGTACCCGCATAAGATACAGGAGACGTCCCTTGGTTGGCTCAGGAATTTGCGACATAACAACCCCTATCCGTGAAATTTTTCACAATTGGATCAGCTTCAAAATCCGGTTGAGCGGAATATTACAGGGACTCGACCTCTTCTACGGTCAGATGCAGGCTCTGGGCAATTACCTCCACCGAAACGCCATAACCCTTGAGTATCCGGGCGGATTCCAGTTTTTCCCGGTAGGCTTCCGCCTGTTTTTCCTCTCGTCCTTCGTCGCGTCCTTCTTCCCGTCCCTTTTCGGTACCTATTTGAATGCCCTTCTCCGTGCCTATCTGGATGCCTTCTTCCCGCCCTTCCTCACGGGCAAGCCGTTTGTCCTCCAAGACACTCTCTACCAATGCGTCAAACATCGTCTGGTACTCCTTCTTCCCTACGTGCTCCT
>NZ_JAJQRC010000067.1:0-10221 GCF_046533115.1 Treponema sp. TIM-1 | reverse complement strand
CATCGTTCAGCCCTTCCCGTTCGGTTCGTTCCATCTTTCAGGAGGTCCCCCGGGCGGTACTATGGCCTCTGCTGACTTCTTGCAATTCAGTTATACATTACTGCATGAGTTCCTGCACAGCGAGGACGGTTCGTCAGTCTCTGTACAGGGTATTGCAAGACCTCCCCGGGTACGGGCATCAAGTAACCTTCATCCCATGCAGCCGCCGCAGTCAGATACCACCGGCATAGCCGGTGGCTTGAGGAAGCCCCCTTAAAGGGGGCATTTAGTTTATTTCGGGTCCATCCAGATTCAACAGACCTTGTCGGCCTGTATCTATATCTTCCTGATTCTTGATGTATTCCCGTATTTGTTCTTCGTTCAGTCCTACCGTGCTCACACAATACCCCCGGGTCCAAAAATTCTTGTTTGTAAACCCTTTCGTTACTCTCAAAATCTCCCGGTGTATCCGTATGGCGCTCTTCCCTTTCAAATACCCGATCGTCATCGCTATGCTGTATTTCGGCGGCACCGATATACACATATGGATATGATCCGGCATCGCATGCCCTTCTAACAGTTCTATGTCCTTATACCGGCATAGCTCCCTTAGAATTTGTCCTATGCGCTTCTTCACCTTCCCATACAGGATTTTCATCCTGTATTTTGGCACGATTACGATGTGGTACTTACATTCCCACTTCGTATGTGCTAGACTTTGCCAATCTTTCATTAGTACTCCTCTGGCTGCCTTTTCCGGGGGCTTCCTCAGGAGTACATATTATTGCGCTATTCAGATCACGCACGGCACGGCATAGCCTTTTCAAGTCTCCCCGGCATAGCCGGAGGTTTACGTAAAAGAATTAAATTGTATAATTTCCGTCCTGATTGTGGATGATACGCAGAATTTGTTCCCTGATATTTATATAGTCTGTGGAAAACCGTGTTCTGTCCGTCTCGTCGCCGGTAATGTAGTATGTAAATTCCGTGTTGAATTCACGGACAATTCTGCCGGGCCGGGGCGACATAACCATAATCCTTGTGGCAAGGGATAGCGCTTCGTCTACATCATGGGTAATAAGAAAAAAAGTCCCGCGATTCGCGGACCAGATCATCCGCGTAAGCTGATGCATATTCTCTCTGGTCAGCGCGTCCAAAGCGCCAAAAGGTTCATCCATCAGAATTATTTTTGGATTATTTACCAGCACTCTGGCAAGGCAGGCCCTTTGGCGCATTCCCCCTGAAAGTTCGTATGATTTATGGTACTTAAAATCCGAAAGACCGGTCTGTTCCAGGTATTTATCCGACAGGGCTTCCCGTTCTTTTTTGCTAAATTTCCTCATTTTAAGACCGAATTCAACATTTTCACGCACATTCAGCCAGGGATACAGCGTAGGAGACTGAAAAACTAAACCCCGGTTCCAGTCAGGCCCGCTTATTATCGCGTCGTCCACCATGGCCGCACCTGCGGAAGGTTTTACAAAACCGGCTATTATATTAAGCAGCGTGGTTTTGCCGCAGCCGGAAGGCCCCAGTATACAGATAAAATCCCCTTTGTGTATTTTAAAATTGATGTTTGATAATACTTCCGTGGAGCGGTTTCCCGTCTTGTACGTCATCTGTATATTCGACAGGGATATTATTGTTTCTTTTACATCCGGTGAAACATCCGCTTCCACTTGGATCATAAACGTCTCCTTGTTATCCCCACCCCACGCATCGGGTGGGGTGGGGTGAGGCAGATCAATTAAGCGAAAGGTCAATATAATGCGGGTTAACCGCCTTTTGGAATACGGAAATATCCGGCGCAGCTTTTATCGACTGCTGTTCAACCAAAAAGTCCGCTGTTTTCTTCAGCGCTTCGGCTAAGGCTCCCGGATTGCCGCTGCTCCCCAAATACTGCGGGGATAACTGTTCGCGGGCGCTGAGCCATACATTGCCAAGTATCTGATTCTTGCTGTCTTCGGCGGTGATTTCAAAGTAATCCGCCAAAATAGCCGCCGCTTCATCAATATTATCATGATAAATGGCCTGCGCTTTGGAAAGAATCTTGATGTATTCCGCCACAAGCTCCGGATACTTATCTCCGAATTCTTTCCGCACCACCTCGATATCTGCGGTAACTGCCCCCAGCTTTGCCAGATCTTCGCTGGTAGCAATCAGTTTTCCGTCTGTTAACAGTTTTGTCAAAGTCGGATCCCACACATAGGCGGCGTTGATGTCCCCGCGCTGCCATGCGGCGTAAATATCCGCCGGCTGCATATCCAGTACTGTTACTAAAGATGCGTCCACGTTGTTTAAACTGAGGGCGCTCAATAAACTGTAATGCGCGGTGGACCCAAACGGTACGCCGACCTTCGCCCCGGCAAGACCACTTACGGAATCGATGCCAGAATCGTTTTTTACAGCCAGCGCTTCGGACTTGCCGAGAATTCCGTGAATCCAAATGATTTCGACGCCAAGGTTATTGGAAATGGCCGTAACCGCGGGCGTGGTTCCCACCAGCCCCAAATCGATGCTTCCCGAAGCCAGCGCGCTTACCACAGAAGCGCCGGATTCAAATTCCCGCAGATTAACGGTTACTCCCAAATCGTCAAAAAAATGTTTTGCCTTGGCGATGCTTTCATCGTTGGATATTTGCTGCGTCCCGATATTGACAACTGTGGGTAAATCCGCCGCAGCGCTTGTTTCCCCCGTGTCCGCTGTCTTTTTAGAACACCCTGTAAAAATTCCAAGTGCGGTAACCATAACCACGATAAAAATTAACGACGGCACATTGAGTCTCTTTTTCATATAAAGCTCCTTGCAATTTATATTACAACCGCATTAACGCGGATTGTTTACTCTTTTCCTTTCCAAAAAACTATTTTTGATTCAAGCAGTCTGAGCGCCTGATCCAGCGCAATTCCCGTAATCCCCATCATGAATATACCCATGAAAATAATATCGCTTCGTAAATAGCGGCTTGCGTCCAAAACAAGCCAGCCTATTCCCGACACGGCGGCGACCATTTCCGCCGCTACCAGCGTCGTGTACGCCACTCCAACCGCAGTACGTATGCCGGTGAATATACCTGGAAGACAGGCGGGAAAGCTGACATAAAAAAATACCTGCCATTTGGAAGCCCCCAGGGTCAGGGCGCTGTTGACATAATCATTTTTTACCATTCGCATAGCCGACACGCAGGCGATGTACATCGGGGCAAAGGCGGCCAAAAACAACAGCATTATTTTTGACGGGTCGTCTATGCCCATCCAAAGGATTATCAGCGTATAGTACGCCAGCGGCGGAAGGGGCCGGTAAAATTCGACAAGGGGTTCAAAAACCGCGCGGATTTTACTGTTGTAGCCGCTGGCGAGTCCAAGCGGTACGGCGATAAGCGCCGCAAACAGGAACGCGGCAAGTAAGCGCCCCATACTGACCGACAGATGCCGCCAAAGGGATATACCCTTGTAGTCATTGTGGAGTATAGAAAAAAATACAGACACCACGCTTTTGGGAGAAGGTACGAGCGCCGGGGAGACGAGCTTTAACTCCGTTATCCCATACCATGCCAAAAAAATCGCTATGATTACCGAGGCAGTAATATATTTTTCTTTCAACCGCATTTTATATTATTCCTATAAAATTACTATGATTATAGATTGCCATATCCCAAAAACATTGTCAAGCGGTTTGAGAAATGATTTTGCAAAACAAAACTTCAGCGTACAAAAGGCGGGGCCTTTCGGGGAATAGGGGAGACCTTCTCCACAAAATACACCGGAAAAATCATCAAACCCTTGACAAAACCGTAAATATATTTAACCTATATATTAAGTAGGATATATTATGGATGTGTTGTATACTATCAGGCAGGGAACGCTTAAGGATGTTGATTTGGCTGTCGCCTTTCGCTGGTTAATGTTCGGCGATTCGGGAAAGGAGGAGGCCATAGATCACATACGACAGGAAGTAAGGGCCCGGTACATGGCGGAATATCACAATGGCAGTATCGTTCACTTCTTTGCCATGAATCATGAAAACGAAGCGATAGCGTCCGCAGGTGCGCTTATCAAATCGGATTTTCCGTACTGTTTATTTAAGCCGGGCTACTATGGCTGGATAATAGATGTCTACACCAAGCCGGAGTACCGGGGAAACGGCATAGCCCGGGCGCTGCTAGAAAAAAATCATCTGTGGCTAAAAGAAAAAGGGGCAATTGAGGCCCGCCTTATCGCCGTGGGGAAAAAACCGCAGGAACTATATCAAAAAATCGGTTACCGCCCCACATGGGAAATGAGCCTAAGCCTGTGTCCCGGACGGAACACGTACAACGACATAATAACCCGGGAAAGCAGGGGAAATGGGGGTTAGCTGGATGACGGCATTTAACGATATAGATGCGCGGGAACTTTCGCTTTCCGAGGTGATGCGGAAGTATCCCGATGTTTCCCCGTTTGTGATAATCAAGGCGGACGTACAGCGCCGGGGAGTTAGATTTTCTGAGGCGGCGCTTGCCCATGTGGACTTGGCCGTTCATCAGGTTGAATATCGGGGATTTTCCCGCGAAACATCGGGAGCGATTCCGGTTTCGCTGATGATGAGGGATGGGACCTCCATCCTTACGGGATTTACGCTGGAAAATAGCGGACGCCCTCCGTATCTTGTGGATGTGGTGGAGGACAGGATAGTCCTTACCGATCAGGGAACCGTGGTGGAGGAAGTGGATTACTGGGAAAAGCCGGATTATTACAGCAAAGAGACAAGCAATCATATACCGATGTGGCAAATCGCGCTGGCCAGGCCCCAGCGTATAGATCTGTACCCGTTTCAATACTGCGAGTTTTGGAACACCCCCGGACACGGCTGCAAGTACTGTTCCGTCGCCGCCACATATAAAAAGACGGGGAAACCGAAATATGTTGATTTAACGGATATTGCCGAGACGCTCGCCGAGGCGCTTAAACAGCCGGGCCGGTACATGAGCCTGTTTCTTACCGGCGGTTCGATCCTTTCCGGCAAAGAACTGCTGGATGACGAGGTTGATCTTTACATCAAAGTGCTGCGTGAGGCGGGAAAGAATTTTAAAAGCGCCAAGTTTCCGAGTCAGTTGATAGGGACGGCGTATACAAAAGAGCAGCTATTGCGGCTTTATGAAAATACCGGACTCAGCTCGTACACGGCGGATATCGAGGTATTGAACAAGGAAAAGTTCGACTGGATATGTCCGGGCAAGGCGGCAAAGATAGGCTACGAGGAATGGAAAGACCGGCTGTATCAGGCGGTTGATATTTTTGGATTCGGCAATGTCAACACCGGCATAGTGGGCGGCGTGGAAATGGCAAGACCTAAGGGCTTTACCAGCGAGGACGAAGCCTTGGACATGACTCTTACGGAAGCGGAAGAATTGGCGAAGCACGGGGTATTCACCGTGCAATGCGTGTGGACGGTGGCGGAGGGTTCCGTCTTTTTTAACCAGAAAACGCCGTCGCTTGAGTATTATGTCCGGTTGTCTTGCGGGCTCGACCGGTTGTGCAGGAAATACCACATTAACACGGACATGGACAATTATCGCCGTTGCGGCAATCATCCCGACACCGATCTGTCCAGAATATAACTATAAGGAAACGGTATGGCGATAAAACTTGACGAAACGGTAAAAGTCCTGCTGGAGGACACCGGTGCGGTAAAAGTCCTGGCCAGCGTGGACAAGAACGGAAGGCCACATGTAACGTTTAAGGATTCTATACGTCTTAACAGCGGCGGAAATCTGGAGTATGACGAAATTATCGAATCGTCCCAGACAAATAAGAATCTTGTTTTTAGCATTTGGTTCAATAAACAGGTGGCAATCAATGTTTTGGGGCCGGATAAAACCAGTTTTCAGATAAAGGGAACGCCGGTTAAGGCCCTTATCTACGGCAAAAAATTTGAGGAACGTTACAGCAAACTCAAAGCGGAACATGGAGTGGATCTGTCAACAATCTGGATCATCGAGCCGGAAGAAATTATCGAAGAAACTTTCACGGTAAGGCGGGTCCGTGAAGAAGCCCAACATCCGCTCCTGCGCCATTTGGATACCCTTGTTATAAAGTTTGAGGGATAGGACAAATAACACCATTCATATTTCCTTAGCCGCTGGAGCTGCTTTTTATCGGTGTTTATCCAATATTGATAATCATCCCATGCTTCATCGGTGAATAATTTATTCATTTTCGTATAATTTTTTTTCTTTTATGCTACCCGCTTTATACTGATTGATTGATTGATTGATTTTTGAAGATGTTCGGCATTTGTTTTACCGGACTATAAATAGTTTGTTTCCATTTCCTGTTCGTGATGGTTCGTAAACTTCATAGTTAAATTTCATCTCTACCGTAAAATAATCTAAAAAATCGTTACGGAGCTCTTGCATTTTTTATCAATCTACGCTATAATCATAAGCAATATGAAAGCGTTTCAAAAGGAAATTGGCATTTTTTCGAATGATTATTGAATTAAATGAACGGCAGCGTACTATCCTCGATAAACTTTCGGATGACGGGTCCGTATCGGTGACCGCCCTGGCCCAGAACCTGGGTCTGTCGGAGGTGACCATCCGGGGGGACCTCAAGGACCTGGAGGACAAGGGGTGGATCACCCGGAAATGGGGGGGAGCCGCCCCGGTGACGCACCGGGATATTCTGGAGCGGCAGCGGGAACACCAGGAGCAAAAGAATCTCATCGCCCGGGCCGCGGCGGACCTGGTACGGGACGGGGATGTGATCATGATTGAGGCGGGGACCACCACCGCCCTGGTGGCCCGGTATTTGCTGGGGAAACGGGACGTTCATATCGTAACCAATTCAACCCTGGTTTTCGCCTATGCCCGGATGAACCCCCTCCTCCAGATCACCATGACCGGCGGTGAATTCCGGCGGCCCACCGAGTCCATGGTGGGGCCCATTGCTCTGGGGACCATTGCCCGGCTTAACGTCAGGCTGGCCTTTGTGGGGACCGACGGGTTTACCCTGGAACGGGGCATCACCACCCATCTTATGGAGGGGGCGGAAATCGTCAAGGCCATGAAGGACCATGCCCAGACCACGGTGCTGGTGGCGGATTCCAGTAAATACGGAAAAATCGGCTTTACCACGGTGCTGCCCCTGGCGGCCATGGACCTCATCCTGACCGACGGCAATTTGCCGGCGGAGGCAATGGAAGATCTTGCCGCCGGGGGGATCACTATTAAACAAATTATGTCTAAAGTAAAAGATGGCTCTGTTTCAAAATTCGCTTAGTTTTGAAGCGGAGCCCTTATAAAAGGAGTTACCATGGCCCATATTTTGATCATGCCCCGTCAGGGGAATACGGTGGAATCCTGTATTATCGTTGACTGGAAGGTAAAAGAAGGGGATTCGGTGGCGGCGGATACCGTTATTTGTGATGTGGAAACCGACAAGGCCACCTTCGAGGTTCCCGCCGGGGAAAGCGGGACGGTTTTGAAGCTGCTTAAAGAGCAGGGGGATGATGTCCCGGTTCTGGAACCCATGGCGGTGATAGGGCAGCCGGGGGAAGACTGGGCCGCTGCTTTGGGCGGCGCCGGGGAAAAACCGGCAAGCCCGGCCCCGGCCGCTGAAGTTTCGGTACCCCTGGGGCAGCCCTCCGGGCCGGGGGAAGCCCCACCCAAGGTTTCCCCGGAAGGCCGGGTTCCCCTGTCCCCCCGGGCGCGAAATTTGGCGGATAAGGCGGGACGGCCCGTGGTGGTAAAAGATGGAACGGTACGGCTTGAGTCGGGGCCTGAATTGGGGGGCTCCGGGCCCGGCGGGCGGATCATTGAGCGGGATGTGGAAGCGGCCCTGCAGGGATTACCCCCCTTGAGCGCCGCGGCCCGGGCCGGCCTGGGGGCCGGGGGCCTTACGGCGCCGTCAACGGGTTCCGGCCCCGGGGGCAGGATTATCGCCGCGGACCTCGTCCCGGAAGGAAGCGCCCCCGCCGCAAAGGCCATATCCGCCCAGGCTTTGCCGGACCCGGGGGAAGGGCAGATCATCGAAACCCCGATCAAGGGGATTCGGAAACTTATCGCCGACCGGATGTACCAATCCCTGGCGGAGAGCGCCCAGTTCACCCTCAATTCCGCGGCCCCGGTAAAACGGCTCCAGGAACTCCGGGCCCGGATGAAAAGCTCCGGGGAAGAACTGGGCCTTTCCAAGGTAACCATCAACGACCTCATCCTGTTCGCGGTTTCCCGGGTTTTGCCCCGGTACCCCTTCATGAACGCCCATAAACTGGGGGATACCCTCAAAACCTTTGAGCGGGTCCACCTGGGGGTGGCGGTGGATACCCCCCGGGGGCTCATGGTTCCGGTGATCCGGAACGCCAACCTCCTCCCCCTGGCCCGGATCTCCGCCGAGGCAAAGCGCCTGGCCGCCGCCTGTCAGGGGGGGGGCGTAAAACCCGAGGAGCTCTCCGGTTCCACCTTTACGGTGACTAATTTGGGGAGCCTGGGGGTAGTAAGCTTTACCCCGGTGTTAAACGCCCCGGAGGTAGCAATCCTGGGGGTAGCGGGGATTGAGCTCACGCCCGTAACCGGGGAAGACGGGGGAATCGGCTTTGCACCCCACATCGGATTCAGCCTCACCATCAACCATCAGGTGGTGGACGGGGCTCCGGCGGCCCGGTTCCTCAAGGCCCTGGGCGAAGCCGTCGCGGAGATTGACCTGTGGCTTACCCAATAATGGAGCGGAACCGGGGCGCTGCCTGGCGGGGCCCTGGTATAAGGAGGATATTTTGTACGATGTTATCATAATCGGCGCCGGACCCGGGGGCTACCTTGCGGCGGAACGGCTGGGACATTTGAAAAAGAAGGTCCTTTTAATAGAAGAACAACACCTGGGGGGCACCTGTTTGAACGTGGGGTGTATCCCCACCAAAACCCTGCTCAATTCGGCGAAACAGTATGTCCACGCCCGGGAAGCGGGGAAATTCGGCATTACCATACCGGAAGTGTCCTATGACTGGGAGGCCATCCAGAAATGGAAGGGGGAGGTCGTGGAAAAACTCCGCGCCGGTATCGGGGCCCAGATGAAACGTTTTGCCGTGGATGTGGCCCCGGGCCGGGGGGAGATCCTGACGGCCCCCGGGGCCGGGCCGGGCAAGGTCAAGGTGACCCAAAGCACCGGGGAAACCCGGGAACAGGAAGGTAAAGCGATCCTGGTTTCCGCCGGATCCGTTCCCGTAGCCCCCCCCATACCGGGAGCACGGGACAATCCCCTGGTGGTGGATTCCACGGGCCTCCTCTCGGTCGAAACCGTACCGAAACGGCTCGTGGTTATCGGGGGCGGGGTCATCGGGGTGGAGTTCGCGGGGCTCTTTTCCGCCCTGGGTTCGGAGGTTTCGGTGATCGAAATGATGGAGGAGATCGTTCCCTTTATGGATAAAGAGCAGGCTCCCCTCCTCCGCCGGGCCATGAAGGGGGTGGAGTTTAAGTTAGGCTGCAAGGTCGAGGGGATCGACGGGGCCGCGGTCCGGTATAGCACCAAAGACGGAAAGGCCGAAAAGGTGGAGGCGGACCTGGTCCTTATGGCCGTAGGTCGGCGGCCGGTGGTGACTACCTGGGGGGCGGAGGCCGCGGGGGTGGATCATTCCCCCAAGGGGGTCGCCGTGGATGACCGGATGCGGACCAATATCCCCGGGATCTGGGCCGCCGGGGACGTCACCGGAAAGAGCCTCCTGGCCCACTCGGCCTACCGTATGGCGGAGGTGGCGGTGGCGGATATCCAAAGCCGCCTGGACGGAAACGCCGGAGAACCCAACCGCATGCGTTACCACGGGGTGCCCTGGGCGGTCTACGGCCTCCCCGAAGCCGCCGGGGTGGGGATCACCGAGCAGGAAGCCGCGGCCCGGGGAATTTCCATCCTCAAGGCGTCCCTGCCCATGCGGATCTCCGGCCGGTTTGCCGCGGAAAACACCTTCGCCGGCCAGGGGGCGGTAAAGGTCATCGCCGAGGCGGCCTCCCGGAAGATCCTGGGGATCCACGCCGTGGGGGCCTACGCTTCGGAGTTCATCTGGGGGGGGGCTGCCCTGATCGAAGGGGAATTCCGGATCGAAGAGGTGAAGCAGCTCATATTCCCCCACCCCACGGTATGCGAACTCATCCGGGACGCGGTCTGGGAAATATAAGGAAATATCTCATGTTACGCAGTTACGCAGGAAGAATAGGATTAACCACGAACGACACGAACATCACGAACTTTTGCTTCGATATTCCGGAATTTATAC
>NZ_JAJQRC010000066.1:0-10754 GCF_046533115.1 Treponema sp. TIM-1 | reverse complement strand
AGGAATTGAACGAGCTCAGGACAGCCTTGAAGCAAGCCGAGACCTCCTTGATGAGCTTGGAACAATCCTGGGCAGCCTACAGGACCGGAGTGGAACTGCGGATAGCCAGCCTTAAACGCCAAACCCGCATCTACAAATACGGCTTTATCGCCGGCCTCATCCTGGCCCTTGGAGGGTGGACTGCTTTTGCGGTGACCCGGTAGGACCGAATTAAGAATTTAACCACGAACTACACGAACGAAGAGGGGAGAGAAGGAATTAAGAAATTTACCACAAGGTAGACCGCTACGCAGTCAATTAAATGAGCAGAAGGCGAGGAAGGGAGGGAGTAGAGTGAAGGAACAAGCCTTTCCCGAGGATGTGAATTCTGGTATAAATAACCGTGCAACCTTTTGTCAGAACAGAGATAGGCAAGCCAGAACAATGGCTGATTGAAGCGGGAGCCGCTATTGGCCTCAATTTTTCCGTATTTATCCATGAAACTACTAACCAATTCAGAGACCATGTACTCAATAGGCATGGTGACCCAGCAATACATGGAACCGCTACCGTCATAAATGAGGATTTTTCCCGAATACCAAGCATTATTCAGAAGCCGGATATGGCGATTATTGGTGTAAAGCGCAAAGGAGCAACATACATTGTCTATGTAAAGACAGAGTCAAATGTAACCTATCTCTATTTCGAACAAATTCTTAATAGCCGTAGAAACAAAGCTCTCCGGGGTAGTACCTTCTACAAAGTTACCAGACCACTATTACTTAATGAAGTTTTGAAGAATATTTCCCGAAATGATAAAACGGACCTTAAGGAAGCAAAAATCTTCACACGAGGAAAGTCATAAAAAAGTCCAGACAGTCGGAGGCTATCCCGGCGGTTAGGCAGAAACCCGAAAGGGTACATCACCCGGAGGCGGCCAATTCCTCCCCTTTGCTGGACACTTTAAATATCGTATAAAAAAACCAAACTGTCAACCGGTAATGTTGGCACATGGTTACCCTCCGCGCCGGCGGAGCCCGGCGCCCCCCCCTCCTCAAAACCCGCGAGCCACCCCTTAGCCCGAATACCACCAATACCCGGTTCACCCCCACCTTCCGCAACGCCGTCAACTTCTGTCCCCGCGGCACGGCGCCGGCGAAGCCCGGCGCCCCAAACCCCGTCTCTTCCCCCACCTGTTAGCGGATGGCACCTTAGCCCCTTAGCCGAATACGGCCGGGCCGGGGCGGAAATCCCCCCCGCAAACGTCTCTGGAATTCCCCGCGGTAACAGACCGTTTACGGGCTGTGGACGCGGACTCTACAGGTAGTTTGCGGGGGGGATTTCCGCCCCGGCCCGGTCATATCCGACCCAGCAGGCTAACGTCCCAGCCGTGCCATCTTTGAGAAGATGTTCTCCAGATACCGGGCCTCCCCGGCGTTTAAGGCGGCCCGGGAAAAGATGTCCCGGAGAAACCCTTCCTGGTCTTCCCGGCCGGGGTGGCGGTAAAAACCCAGAGATTCCAGGGAAGCGCTCACCGAGTGAACCAGGGCATTTATCCGTACCTGGTCCAGGGGGTCCCAGCGGCCCCGGGGCTCGTCCCGGGCCGAAGCAAGGGCAATAAAAAGTTCATAGGCGTAGATCTGAACCGCGTGGGAAAGGTTCAGGGACGGAAAGGCCCCGTCCGCGGGGATATGGGAGGCGAGGTTACAGAAATTAAGTTCCCGGTCCTCAAGGCCGGTGCGCTCATTGCCGAAAACCAATGCCGCAGGCCCCGGCCGGTCCCGGAGGCAGGATGCCGCCTCCCGGGGGGTCATGGTGATTGATTTCCGGCGGCGCCCCCGGCGGCGGGTGGTCCCTATCACCAGGGAACAATCCTCTACGGCGGCTTCCAGGGTATCGAACACCTGGGCCTGCTCCCAAACATCCCCGGCATGGACCGCCCGGGAGCGGACAAGCCCCTCGTCCATGGGGGCCGGATCCACCAGCCGCAGCCGGGACAGGCCCATGTTTTTTAATGCCCGGCATACGGCCCCGGTATTTCCCGGTTCCGAGGGCCGGCAGAGAATGAAAATCAGATCCGAAAGAACCATGGGTTTATATTATCCGATAATAGTGTATAGTAATAGTATGGAAAGGATCTTTGCGGGGAAACAGGCCCTGGTCATAGGCGGTACCGGGGGCATAGGAAAGGCCCTGGCCATTAGGCTGGGGGTCCGGGGCGCCCGGGTTTTTGTCCAGGGGGGCAGCTCCCGGGAACGGCTGGAAGGGACCCTGGGGGCCATCCGGGATGCCGGGGGCGAGGCCGAGGGCTTTCTCTATGACGCGGGCCTTCCGGAAAGCGCCGCTGAAATTCTGACCCGTCTTCCGCCGCCGGACATCCTGATCTGCGCCTGGGGACCCTATAAACGGGCTCCGGTGGAGCGGCTCACGGCCCAGGACTGGATTTTCTTAACGGTAAACAACTTAACCCTGCCGGGCATCCTGATCTCCTCGGTATTGGGGGACATGATCGACAAAAAATGGGGGAGGATCCTCCTTTTTGGGGGTACCAATACCGATGTTATCCGGGGATTTGCCACTACCGCGGCCTATTCGGCGGCAAAAACCGCCCTGGGGGTGGTGGCAAAATCCGTGGCCCTCACCGCCGGAGCCTATGGAGTCAGCTGTAATGTGGTGTGTCCGGGCCTTACGGATACGGAATACACCGCCGGGGTGGCGGAGAACTACAACCGGGAGCGGAGTCCCGGGGGAATTCCCCTGAATTCCGATGAAATCGCCGATATGGCGGTACGAATTTTGGAGCATCCCCAGGTAAATGGGGCAATAATTCCCATTGATCGGGGGTTAAAGCTATAACCGGCGGCTTTTTAATTCCTTGGGAAGGATATATCCCCCGATCGCCTGCGGTGGGGTTGTTAATTTGACAAATTCCTTCTAAAATACTAGTATAGTATAGGATTGTGGAAGGTATTGCTATTTTAATGCTTCTATGGTACATAGGTTGTGTTTTGGAGAAGATAATTAGATGAAGGGTACGTCATGACGAATAATGAAATTGTTCATGGATTTGATGATGAAAAGGATGAAAGCCTTAAAATAAACCTGCAAAAGGTAGATGGTATTGAAGGGTGTCTTATCTTATCCCTGGTGGGATACATAGACACCTATAATTCTCATTATTTTCAAAAACGGATCGCCCGGGCGGTGGATAGCGGTTTCATCAAACTGATCTTTCATTGCGGCGGACTTAATTATGTGTCTTCCACCGGGATCGGATCCTTTACCTCTTTCCTTAAATCCGTAAAGCCCCGGGGGGGGGATCTGGTTCTGGTAGAAATTCAGTCCAAGGTGTATGAGGTATTTCAACTCCTGGGATTTTCCCAATTTTTTAATATTAAAGATAATTTGGATGATGCGATTGGTTTTTTCCGCCGGGGATCGGCGGACCCCACCGCGCTTTTTCCTAAAATATTTGCGTGCCCGATTTGTTCTAAAAAATTAAAGGCGGTCAAGGCGGGCCGTTTTCGCTGTTCCGAATGCAAAACCATACTTGCCATCGATAACGCGGGGCAGGTATTTTTAGGCTGATCCAGGGACCCGGATGACAACTCATGGAGGGATAGGTTATGGCGTTAAACAAGATTGAGCAGTACCTTATTGATCTGATGGTTAGTTATCGGGAAATCGGTAAAAATATGTGGCTGCTGGATGACGCGGAACACGGCCTGGAAGCGGCGGTGATTGTCTATGACGATCCCCTGGTTGTTTTTCAGATAACGGTAATGGAGGCTCCCCAGGAAAGGCGGCTTGAATTGTTTACCAAATTGCTTGAATTAAACGCACAGGATATACTCCACGGGGCATACGCCCTGGAAGAAAATAAGGTTATTTTGATTGATACGCTGGAATATGCCGGTATGGATTTTACGGAATTTAGGGCTACCCTGGATGCCTTTGGGTTGGCCTTAACCCAGCATTATCCTATTCTTTCACCCTTTAGGGCATAGGGATATTCCTTTGCCGCTCCACAGGAGGTCAAAAAAATGGGGATTTTTTCACGCCTAAAAACGCTGGTCGCCTCAAATGTTAATGATGTTATAAGTAAAGCCGAAAAACCGGAAAAAATGCTCAATCAGCTCCTTATTGAGATGAACGAGCAGTTGATCGAGTCCAAAAAGGCCGTTGCCCTGGCCATTGCCGATGAAAAAAAACTTGAGCGGGAGATGCAGAATCAGGAAGCCCAGGCCGGGGAATGGGAGCGGAAGGCCATGCTGGCCGTACAGGCCGGTAAGGATGATCTTGCCAAGGAAGCCCTGCTGCGGAAACAGGAATACGATAACGCTTTTGGGGAATATAAAAAACAATGGGAGGCTCAACGGAATTCCGTGGGGCAGCTCAAAACATCCTTACGGGAGCTTCAGAATAAGATTGAAGAGGCCCAGCGGAAAAAGAACCTCCTCATTGCCCGGGCAAAACGGGCGGAGGCGCAGCAGAAAATTCAAAATACCATTTCCAGTGTTTCCGGCAACCGGACCGCCTTTGACGCCTTTGACCGCATGGCCCAGAAGGTGGATCAGATGGAAGCCCAGGCTGAGGCGTCAAAGGAACTGGAGGATTTTTCCGCTAACTCGGACTTGGAGAAACGGTTTGCGGAACTGGAAAAATCCGACAGCTCCGCGGATATACTGCTCCTTGAATTAAAGGAAAAAATGAAAGCTATCCCGGAAAAATCCGGATAGAAAGGAGCTTTGACGAAATTCCCCTGCTGTTAATTAGTTGTGGATAAAATGTTTATAAGACCGGGACACCCCCCGCTCTGTATCTGTTTTTATACAGAGCCTGGGGACAGGGGGTCGGCGCAAAAAATTATATTTTTTAATTCCTTATACTATAACGAAATAAGGCTTTTAAATTCTATGATTAATCACTTTTTTGCCGTAAATACGGGTAATTAATTATGTAGGTATTATAATGTTACATAAAATACTAAAGTATTAACCTGTGGATAACTTGTTACTATCCTGGACGGCACCGGAATCCTATACCCCAGGACCAGAATTTTGAAACCGGGTCCGCTTGCAATCACGGTTTTCTCATGTTAGGCTAAAGAAGTGAAAAAGATGGCGCAGTTTGTACTCTTTTTTTGCTGCTGTTTTACGGTGGTGTTTCTATGTACGGCAACAATTCGATGCTTTTTGGCCTGGGATACCGCGGTGCAGTTTGTTCCCGCCGATTCCGGGACCTTACTGCCCCAATTTATCTCCGCCGGCTGGATTTCCCTGTCCATAGGCTTGTATAGCGCCCTGTTACTTTCCCTTAGTTATGCCGCCCGGCGGCGGATTCCGGTAATTATAACCCGGCTGGTCTCATTTATCCTTGCCCTGGGTTTTACCTGGGCTATATCCCTGGGCCTTTCCCGGCTGCCGGAGAGTATCGGAACGGGCCCGGAAAAAGGCCCTGCAACCCTGGGCAAACCGGGGCTTTTGTTATCCGAGGCCGACACGGTGATAGTCCTTTTGGAGGATCCCGCCAAAAAGGACGGTCCCCGGGTGGTATCCATACCGGGCCGGCCCCTGATATATCAGGAAGTCCCCCGGGGACCGGGGAACACCATCCTGGACCTGCCCCCGATCCTTTTTCACCAGGAAGATCCCCTTTCGTTTAAAGCGTTGCTTATTGATATGACCCTTACCGCCGGGCAATTTCGCACCCGGCTTCAGGAGGGACTGGTCCCCTTTGCCGCCTATGTGGGCGCGTTGATCTTCCTGCTGGTTTCGCTGGATTTTGTGCTGCATTTGAGTTCCTGGCCCCTGGCAAACTTGTTTTTTGGGGCCCTGGCCTTCCGGGGCACCCTGGTCTTTGAGAGTTTTCTTAATTCCCGGGAAATCCAGGGGGGCATTCATGCTTTTTTAAAAAACCGGCTGCCGGAATTTCTTATAAGTCCCCTGATTTTTGTCGTAATCGGGCTGCTCCTCATCCTCTATAGCCTTTTATCATTTTTTGCCTGGGGCCGGAGGACGCCGGATGAAAATTAAGGAGAAGCTTTTTTCGGTGACCGGTATTTTTATCATCTATATTTTGGCCTCCCTGGTCCTGATCATGGCCTTTCAGTTTTTCTTTCCCCCGGAACCCTCGCCCCTGCGGATCTTTGCCGCCCGCTGGTGGCTTATCGGCGGGATCCTCAATAGCATCAATTTGTTCCCGGCCCTTGCTTTTTCCGCCCTGATTATACCCTTTGGTATAAAGAATTACGGCCATATTAAGCTTTCAAAATATTCCCCCTACTTTCTGGATATGATGAAGGCCCCCATTATTACCGCCATCAGCGCCGTGGTGATCTACGGTCTTCTGTATTTCCTGATTTTTCCGGTGGTTCGGGATTATGAGGCAACCATGCGCTTTCAGGGTCAGCTATTCAGGATCGCCAAGAACCGGGCGATGGAGCATGCGGCAAAGGAAGAATGGCCCGAAGCGGACCAATTTATGACCCTTTGTGAACGGATATGGCCGGAAAGCCCCGAAACCGCTTCCCTGAAAGGGGAAATTGCCATTGGTTTTGACGGATACCGGATTTCCGCCTCCGAGGCCCGGGCGGAGGAACGTTATGCTATTCAGGATAGCCAGGAAGCACGCCCCGGGAGAAGCCCGGGGATGCGGACCCCGGTAGATGCGGCGGAGGCCCTGGCCCTGGCGGAAACCGCCCTGGCGGAAAAACGGTATTACGACGCCCATTGGCTTGCCACCTTAGCGGGCCGGCTTGCCAAGGCGGGCAGTACCGAAATGACCCGGGCCGCGGTTCTGGCAAGTTCGGCCTGGAATGAGGTAAGTACCATGATGCCCAATGTCCGGGAGACCGAGGGGTATGCCCATTACCATTTAAAGCGGGACGGCTACGAGGCAATGGTTTCCGGGGACTGGATTCGGGGCTATTATATCTTCAAAGAACTATCCGGCCTTACCCCGGCGGACCCGGATATACCTAATTTTCTTACCCAATGCGAACAAGGAATCGCGGGGATCGCCTTTTTTACCGATGAATTGGAATTAACCATCGGGGATATGCTGATCGGGGCGGTCTTTTCCTTTCCCGACCGGGGAAGGGGACGGGTGGTGATGCGGATGTCTTCCCTCTCGGTTTTTCCTGATTTTGCCTATGGCATTGGGCTTGAGATCCTGGCCTTTACCGCGGCGGGGGAGCTTTCCTATTCGATGGAAGCGCCCTATGTGAAGATCCTGCCCCTGCGGGTGCAGGGGGAACAGCGGCTGGTATTCCTGCTGCGCGCCCTGGATCGGCAGGATAAGAATTTACAGTGGGGGCCGGTTTGGACCAAAGAACAACCGTCGGACCTGGGAAACGACGAAATAGTATTCAATATAGGAATTGAGGAATTTCTCCTCATGACCAGGGTCCGCCGGGGAGTGGGGAGTCTTTTCCTTCAGGATCTTTTAAACGCCGCAAAGGGCCTTGAGGATTACGGGTATATTCCCCAGGTTTTTGAAGCGGAGATCCTCCGCCGGATCTCCGAACCGGTTATTCTGCTCCCCATGACGATCCTGGTACTCATCATCGGGTGGCGGTTCCGGGCGAAAAAACAGCCCCGTTATTTAGTGTTACCTATGCTGTTTATCCTCCCCATGGTGTTTAATAGTATTATTGTGGATGCCTACCGGCATATTTTCACTACCCTGGATATCGGGATGATCCTCACCCTGGGTTTTCCCCTGGCCGCGGTTTGTTTGATCGCCGGAAGCCTGGTCTTTTTTATTATTGCCCTGATGCTGCTGGCCGCCCAACATAATTAATGGGTGAATATTCCGGGGTGGGTGGACGAAGGGCAACAGCCGGCATTATCGGGAAATTATGTGGGCCCCCAAAGACGTGAGCCGGGAAACCAATTTTTCATACCCCCGTTCAATTTGATAGACATTGCGGATGACGCTGTTTCCCCGGGCACACATCGCGGCAAGGACCATGGCCATGCCGGCCCGGATGTCCGGACTGGTCAATTCCGATCCGGTCAGGCTCGTGGGGCCGGAGACAACCGCCCGGTGGGGATCGCAGAGGACGATCCGGGCGCCCATATCAATAAGCTTATCCACAAAAAACATCCGGGATTCAAACATCTTTTCGTGGATGAGGACCGTCCCCGCTACCTGGGTGGCTACCACGGTGACGATACTGGTTAGATCCGGCGGAAAACCGGGCCAGGGGGCATCGTCTATCTTGGGGATCATCCCCCCCAAGTCGCAGTTTATCTTCATATCCTGATTCGCCGGAATGTGCAGCACCCTTCCCTCATGTTCCCAGACTATCCCCAATTTGCCAAAGGCGGTCTTGGCAGGTCTGAGGTCCCGAACAACGGGACCTTCGATGAAAAGTTCCCCCCGGGTGACCGCGGCCAGGCCGATAAAGGACCCTACCTCCATAAAATCAACGCCGATTTCAAATTCACAGCCCGAAAGCTTGGGAACCCCCCGAATGGTTAGAATATTGGAACCTATCCCGGTGATGTCCGCCCCCATGGTCTTGAGCATACGGCAGAGGTCCTGCACATGGGGCTCGCTGGCGGCGTTGGTGAGGATGGTTTCCCCCCGGGCCAATACCGCCGCCATAACGGCGTTTTCCGTGGCGGTTACCGAGGCTTCATCCAAAAAAATATCCGCACCGGTAAGGACCGGCGCCCGGAAGATAAAAGTCCCGTCGATCTCCACCTCCGCGCCGAGTTCGGTCAGGGCCAGAAAGTGGGTGTCCAGGCGCCGGCGGCCGATAACATCCCCACCGGGAGGGGGCAGAATCACCATCCCCGTCCTTGCCAGAAGGGGACCGGCGAACAAAATGGAGGCCCGGATCTTCCGGGCATATTCCAGGGGAACCTCCGATATTTTGATATCCCGAAGCAAGAGCTTATAGGTGTTGGGCCCGAGGGTTTCCACTGATCCGCCAAAGGCCCGGTATACGTCCAGCATTACCTGCACATCTTCAATATCGGGTATATTTTTTAAAATTACCGGTTCATCGGTCAACAGTGTCGCGGCGATACAGGGCAGGGCGGCGTTTTTATTTCCACTGGCCCGGATAGTTCCCTTGATGGGAAATCCCCCTTCGATGCAATATTGATTCATATCCCAACTCTACCGAGGGGGAGGCCGCCGCGTCTAGTAGGCTGCTTATACTAAAAGGGAAGGCTCCATTTTTCCTATTTTGTTTTTCTTGTTTACTTTCCGCTTTGTCAATTTTTAGCGGTTACGGCCTACTCCATAGGCCTTGATCTTGTTGAGGATGGTTTTCCTGGATACCCCCAGTTCCTCCGCTGCCCGGGTCCGGTTTCCCCCGGAACGGGCCAGGGCGGCGATGATTGCCTCCTTCTCCAGTTTCTCCAGGGATTGGGGAGGATCCGCGGTCCCGGTTTTGGGGGACAAAGGGGGCGCGGCGGAAGGGGTTTCCCGGTGCAGGTCGATGTCCTGTCCCCGGATTTCGTTGCCCTCGCAGAAGATGAGGGCCCGTTCCAGGACATTTTCCAATTCCCGGACATTGCCGGGGAAGGAATAGGAAGAGAGTTTTTCCTCCGCGCCGGCCCCCAGGGTATGGGGGGGCTTTCCCATCCGGGTGGCGAGTTTGCCCAGAAGGTTCCTTGCCAAGAGGGGGATATCGGCGGACCGTTCCCGCAGGGGGGGCAGGGTGAGTCTAAACACGTTGAGCCGGTAGTAGAGGTCTTCCCGGAAGCGGCCTTCCCGCACCAGGGCTTCCACATCCCGGTTGGTGGCGGAGATGATCCGGGCGTTGACCGGAATATCGCCGGTCCCCCCGAGGCGCCGGATCTTCCGCTCCTGGAGTACCCGCAGGAGTTTTACCTGGAGGGACAGGGGCATTTCCCCGATTTCGTCCAGGAACAAACACCCCCGGCCGGCAAGTTCAAAAAGCCCCGGCTTTCGGGCCATGGCTCCGGTAAAGGCCCCCTTTTCGTGGCCGAAAAGTTCGCTTTCCATAAGCCCCTCATGGATGCCCCCGATGTTCACCGCCACAAAGGGTTCCGCGGCCAGGGGGCTGCGGCGGTGGATCTCCCGGGCGGCCACCTCCTTGCCCGTACCGCTTTCACCGGATATAAGGACCGTAACATTGGAGCCGGCGATCTTGTCGATTTGGGCGGAGAGGGCCCGCATCACTTCGGTCTCGCCTATCAGGGCGGTCTCCCCTGCCCCGGTACGCTTCCCCGCTTCCACCAGATTTTCCCGGCGTTTGTCCTCCACCAGGCCCCGGAGTTTGATGACCAGCTCTGCGGGATCAAAGGGTTTGACCAGGTAGTCCCGGGCCCCGGCCTTGAGGGCGGCCACGGCGTCGGCGATTTGACCGTGGGCGGAGATCATGATCACCGGCGGAGAGAGGCCCCGCCGCAGCATCCGATCCAGCACTTCCTGGCCGCTTATCCCCGGCAGTTTGAGGTCCAGGACCACCGCGTCAAAGGGTTCCCGTTCCAGGGCTTCCAGGGCGGCTTCCCCGGTCTCCGCACCCTCGGCATCGATATGTTCCAAGCCCAGGTACTTTTTAAAGGAATCCCGGATATGCCGTTCATCGTCCACTATCAAAACCCGCATAGTATAGATAATAAAGAGGGGGCTGACGATAGTAAATAGGAACTAATGGAATTTAACCACGAACCCTCACGAAGTTTCATTTGAAAGCGGGGCTTTCATTCGTAATGTATCCGTTAAACAACCTACGCAAGGTTTGAAAAAATATCGCTTAAGGTGAGTGAAAACCCTTCCAGTACCGCCGA
>NZ_JAJQRC010000065.1:0-11046 GCF_046533115.1 Treponema sp. TIM-1 | reverse complement strand
ACGAACGAAGAGGAAGAGACGGGAAGAGAATTTGACCACAAAGGCGAAGAAGGCGAATAAGGGAATTAAGAGAGGAGGGAGGAGGGAGGAGTTAGAAGTTAGAAGTGAGTGAGTGACCAACCTTCACTACTCATTCCTCTCTCCTCACTCTCTCTTAATTCCTTTCCTTCTTCGCCTTATGCGCCTTCGTGGTTAACTTCTCTCCTTTGTTCGTGAGGTTTGTGAGGTTCGTGGTTAAATTCTTTCATATTAGGGCGGAATTGGTTGATGGTGCCGGTAAAGGCTCGGTTTGCCTGGCAATCCAATGGGTGAAAAATACCCTGGTTAAAGACGGCACGTTTGCCCTGCCCGAAAAAAAAGTTTGACAAATAGGACAACCTGTAGGATAATTATACGGATTATTCTGTCATGAGTAATCTGTACATGAGGTTTTATATGCATCCCTCATGTAAAGATATTTTTTGTTGGAGGAACCTATGAAAGCGACTAGAAAGTTAATGTCCGTAGCCCTACTCCTGGTTATAGTGGCGGCTGTGGCTTTGGCGGCCGGTGGTGGGCAACAAAGCGGTGGAACCTCAGGAGGGTCCACCCCTACCCTGAGCAGCTTGCCTCGCAGAGAAACGCTCTACTTTAACGGCCTTCTTTGGGGAGCGCCCACCCATTTTAACCCCTTTAATGTGGACAGCTCCTTTGGGATCACCCCCTTTACCCCGCTCTCCCGTCAGCTCATTTATGAAAGCCTGTTCATTTTTAACCTCCTGGATGCCAAGCTCTATCCCCAACTGGCGGATAGTTATACCTGGAACGGGCAGAATGTAACGGTGGTCCTCAACCGGAACGTTAAATTCAATGACGGCACGGCCATGACCGCCGATGACGTGGTTTATACCTATGAACTGCAAAACCGGTATACCACCAGCGGGACCGCCTATTGGTCCTATATCGACAGTGTCCGGAAAATAGACAATTATACCGTGGAAATCCGGGGTAAATCCTCGAATTTCAACCCCAAAATGATTGAAACCTCTCTCTGCGCCCTGTATATCGTGCCGAAACACGTATGGGAAGGCATCGAAAAACAGGTTTCGGGCCCTACCGGCATAGTCCAGTACCCCAACTGGGAACCGGTGGCGACCGGCCCTTACAAACCCTATATCTATGACGATACCAAGGTGGTATTGATTCGGGACGACAACTATTGGGGAAAAATCGCCTCCAAATACGGCAAGCTGCCCGCGCCAAAATACGTGGCTCACAACGTATACAAAGACAATGCATCCGGAGACGCCGCTTTCCGGGCCGGCGAGGTGGATGTTTCCCAGCAGTTTATTTCCCAGGTGTGGACCTTTGGTTCCTCGGTGGAAACCTATATCCCCCAGGCGCCCTATTACTTCCCCGGGGTTATCCCCTCCATCGTGTTTAACACCACCAAACCCGGTCTGGATGATCCCGCGGTCCGGCGGGCCATTGCCATGGCTTTGGACTATGATATGATCGGTAAAAACGCTATGAGCGGTTATACCGCCCCCATGGTTGCGTCCCTGATGCTTCCGGTCCCGGCGGAACAGACCCTTATCGATGCCGATGCCCTCAAGCCCTACCAGTGGAACGGGGTGGACATTGCCGGGGCAAACCGGCTTTTGGATCAGGCCGGTTGGGTCAGGGGCGCCGACGGTATCCGCGCCAAGGGTGGAACCAGGCTCAGCTTCCGGGCGGAATGTCCCGCGGGCTGGTCTGACTGGAACGCATCCCTGGAAGTGGTGGCCCAGGTCGGCCGGCAGTTGGGGATGGACATTACCACCTACTTCCCCGAAGCGAATGTGTGGCAGGCCGATAAGGACAATGCCACCTTTGACATTATTATGCACAGCTACGGCGGTGCGGGTCCCGCTTCCCCCTGGAACCGGGCCTACGAAACCATGAGCAGCGCCGATATTCCACCGGTGGGTTCCCCCAACCGGGTCGGAAACTTTGGCCGCTGGTCCAATCCCCGGGCAAACCAGATCATCGCCCAGCTTGCCGCGGAATCCAATCCCGCCACCCTCAAGCAGCTCTGGACGGAACTCAATATCATTTACCTCCAGAATATGCCCGCCGCGGGACTGATGTACCGGCCGGTGGTGTTCCATACGGTAAACACCTCGGTATGGACCGGCTTCCCCAAGATGGGAGATGGGACCAATATTCCCCCGACTATTTGTAGTGACGGGTACGGCATCAACGCCCTCTACCGGATCAGTCCTAAATAAGTACCACCGCTAACCGCGAAAATGGGCTATCCAACCGGACAGCCCGATTGGTGCGGCGTTTCAATGAAGCGGAATAATGCAAGGGATATCGTGAACTCCTCAGGGTAAGCCGCAGCAAGCTCCTGGGGTGGTCCCCGTTCAGTGAACTTTCCGGACATCCCCGGTTTCCGCACCGGTACTTACGAAAAAGTCCGCACCAATGGTTTTTCAAAAAAGGGGGCTCTATTGAAAGCTTATTATACATACCTGGGGAAAAAGATCGGTTGGTACCTTATAACCCTGATTATAGCGGTATTTCTTAACTTTTTACTGCCCCGGTTGATTCCGGGGAATCCCGTGGCTACTATGGTGGCGTCCATGTCCGCGGGGATGACCGATGCCAATGCGGTAAAAAAAATCTACGATGCCTATATGTCCATGTTCGGCTTGGACAAACCGCTATGGCAGCAGTTCTTTGTCTATATCGGCAATATCTTTCAGGGTAATATGGGGCTTTCCTTTTATCAATTTCCCCGGCCGGTGGCCGATATTATCGGGTCGTCGATCCATTGGACCCTGATGCTCCAGATCCCCGCCATCCTTGTGGGGTGGTTTCTGGGGAACTGCCTGGGGGCCATCACCGCCTACCGTAAGGGGGTCTTTGACCGAGTGTTCTTCCCCTTTTTCCTCTTTATGAGCGCCATTCCCGCCTTTGGTTTGGCTATTGTAAACGTGCACTTTCTGGCGAACAAACTCCACCTTTTCCCGGGAAGCCTGGGATATCGCTTTGATCTGATACAAAACTGGGGGAATCCCGAATTTCTCCTTTCCGTACTCAACCATTACCGGCTGCCCTTCCTGACCATGGTTCTGGTGGTTATCGGTGGTCAGTCCCTGGGGATGCGGGAGATGTCCATTTACGAACTCAACGCCGACTATGTAAAATACAGCCGGTTCATGGGCATCAAGGACTCCAAAATCGTCGGGTATGTGTTCCGGAATGCTATGCTCCCCCAGATCACGGGGCTGGCCCTCTCCCTGGGGACCATGGTAGGGGGAAACCTTATCACCGAGATAGTTTTTAGTTATCCGGGCCTGGGAACCACCATGTTCACCGCCATCAGGACCCAGGATTTTCCCCTTATTTCCGGCTGTACCCTGATTATTACCATTACCGTACTGATCGCCAATTTTGTGGTGGATATTATCTGCGGCATCATCGATCCCCGGGTCAAAGCCGCAGCCCATGAGGAGGGATGAGATGGGTCATATCTTTAAAATCGCCTTTCAATCGGGAAAATTCCGCTTTGGTTTTATCGTCATTATGCTGATCCTGCTTCTCATTATCCTGTTTCCCCTGTTTGTAAAAACCGATCCCCTGCAAATGGAAGGGGGCATGTTTGAGCCTCCCAATATCCGGGCGATGTTGGGGAATAACTCCCTTCGGGAGGAGGAGGCTCAAACCAGGGCGATATCCCAGGCTGAGGCGGACCTTATGGCCCAGTTCGGCATCACCGCGGTTCAGCGGGAACCTCCCAAGGTGTTGCACGTCCTGGGAACGGATAACTTTGGCCGGGATGTGATGGCGGAATTGGTGGCCGGAACCCGGACCAGCCTTATCATCGGCCTTATCGCGGGTACCATAGCCACCCTGATAGGCCTGACCCTGGGGCTCCTCGCGGGGTATATCGGCGGCCAGGTGGATAACTTCCTCTCCAGTATCACCAACATCTTTATCGTTATTCCCTCCTTTGTGATCCTGGTCCTGGTCTCGGTGAGTATCGACTCCCGGAGTTTCTGGACCACAGGGATCGTCATCGGCATCACGAGTTGGCCCTGGACAGCCCGTTCGGTCCGGGCCCAGACCACCTCCCTGCGGAACCGGGACCATGTGAACCTGTCCAAACTTTCGGGCCACAGTATGCCCCGGATCATCTTTCAGGATATCCTGCCCTATATCGCCTCCTATGTGGTGATGGCCTTTATCCTCCAGGTGGCATCGGGGATCCTCTCGGAAGCCCAAATCTCCATGCTGGGCCTGGGGCCCCGGAACGTGGCGAGCCTGGGACTGATGATGAACTGGGCGGTGTTTTTCAGCGCCCTCCCCACCGGAGCCTGGTGGGCCTTTTTGCCGGTGGTAGTAATGGTCGCCCTGATCAGTTTCTCCCTCAATCTGATGAACTCCGGATTGGATCAGATCTTCAATCCCCAGATAAGGAATTAGGATTATGGCAGCGGGAATGTTGGAAGTCAAAAAGCTGACGACCTACTACAAAACCAGGATGAATGAACAGGTCTGCTCGGTGGATGATGTTTCCTTTATCCTGGAGGACGGTAAGTCCCTGGGGATTGCGGGGGAATCGGGATGCGGGAAAAGCACCCTGGCCATGAGTGTCATGGGGTATTATTTTCCTCCCCTGCATTACGAATCGGGGAGTATCAACATCGACGGGAAAGAGATCACGAGCCTTTCCCCGGACACAATCCGCAAGACCGTACTGGGCAACGATATCGCCTATATTCCCCAGGCGGCGATGAACGCCCTCAACCCCTCCCGAAAGATCATCCGGTTTATCGAGGATGTGCTGGAAGCCCACGGATCGAAATTTTCAAAAAAAGAGGTCCGGGATCTGGCCCGGGAACGATTCGGGATCCTCAATCTGCCGGAAAAGGTGCTGGATCAATATGCGGTGGAGCTATCCGGGGGCATGAAGCAGCGGACCGTTATCGCCATCTCCACGATCTTGAACCCCAAGGTGCTTATCGCCGACGAACCTTCATCGGCCCTGGATGTTTCATCCCAAAAGATCGTGATCAAACTCCTCCACGATCTCATGGAAAAGGGTTTTGTCCGGTCCATGCTTTTTATTACCCACGAACTGCCCCTGTTGTTTAATGTAACCGATGATATCATGGTGATGTACGCCGGGGAAATCGTGGAACAGGGTACGGCCCGGGAAATGGTTTTTGATCCCATCATGCCCTATTCCAAGGGGCTGATGAACTCCATCATTGTTCCCGAGAAGGGAACCCGGGGCCATATACTGCAGGCCATCCCCGGAGCGCCCCCCAATCTTAAGCATAAACCCCGGGGCTGCCGTTTTTCAGAACGCTGCCGCTTTGCCGAACCCGGGTGTTTTAATCAGACCATCCAGATGCAGCCTGCGGGAAAGGGCCGGTATTACCGGTGCCGGCTGGATGAGGCGGAACTGCGGAAAATGTATAAAAAACAAGAAGCAGATGCCCAAAAGTTTCCCCTTATCTCCAACACCTATGTTGATGATGCGATGGGTAACGTAAAAATAGAAGGGGGAAACCATGGATGATCCCAAAACCCCGGCTGTGGCCAAAGAAGAATTTTTAAGCGCCAAGGCCCTGTCCCGGGAATTCGGCTTTGGGAGCCGCAAGACCGTGGCGGTGAATAAGGTGGACTTTGCGTTTCACCGGGGGGAGATTATCTCCATCGTTGGGGAAAGTGGCAGCGGTAAAACTACCCTGGCGAAAATGGTGCTGGGTTTATTAAAACCCACGGGGGGAGAAATCTTTTTTGAGGGAAAACCCCGGGACCTTTCCACCCACAGTAAACAAAAGTTATACTGGCAAAATATTCAGGCGATCTTTCAGGATCCTTTTTCCACCTATAATATTTTCAACAAGGTGGATTCGGTGCTGCTGGACTGTATCCGCCTGCAAGGACAGGGGTATTTAAGTAAAAAGGAAAAAATCGAAAAAATGAAGGATGCCTGCGGTTTTGTCAATCTAAAGTTTGAGGAGCTGTCCAACAAATACCCCTTTGAACTGTCCGGCGGACAGATGCAGCGCCTGATGATAGCCCGGATTTTCATGCTTCGCCCCAAATTGCTCATTGCCGATGAGCCCACCTCCATGATTGACGCCTGCTCCCGGGCCACTATTCTGGACATGCTGCTGAAACTCCGGGACGAAACCAACATGACCATTGTGTTCATCACCCACGACATAGGTTTGGCCTACTATATTTCCGATATGGTTTACATCATGGAACACGGCAATATCGTGGAATGGGGAACCGCCGATGAGGCGATCCTCAACCCCAAGTCGGATTATACCAAACGGCTGCTGGGGGATGTCCCGAAGATCTACGAACCCTGGGACTTTAGCTCCGCCGCGGGGTGAATAGAGAATTTAAGCAATTCATCGCAAAGGCGAAACTTTAGTGCCTGGCGCCATGGGTTTTGGAAAAACCGTAATTGATGTATTATCTTTTAGCATGGATGATACACCGTGACGCGAATAAGGGGAAAAAGCGGGCTGAGATCCGCGGTTTTTAAATTTGACCGTTCAAAACTGCCGTACCTCCTCATTGTCGGGTTGGTCCTGAGCGTTCCGGTCCCGCCGGGGGTATGGGCGCAGGAGGCGTTGGTCCCGGAAATTAACGCCGATACCCGCTCGGCCCTGGAGGAGGTCCTCGTATCCCCGGACTTTGGGGGGGAAAAGCCGGGCTGGGGGATACGGTTCAAATCCCGGCTGCGGGGCAGCAATGAACCCCTCCTTCCCCCTATCCCCTGGATGGAGGGAATTACCCGGGCCTTTGCCTGGGGACTCAGGTTTCTCCTGGTAAGCGGCGTCCTCGTTCTGGGGGCTTTCCTCTTTTTCCGCTTCCGAAAACAAGGCTGGGCAAAAAGTCCCGGACCGGTTCAAAACCGTTTCGTTTTACCCGGGGAAGAAAAAGAAAGCCCCGAGTTCCTGCTGGAAAAGGCCCAAACCCTCTATGGAGAGGGAAAGATCCGGGAAGCCTGGGCCTACTGTTTCTCCGGGGCCGTGGCCGCCTTCTCCCGCTACCGGGGCCTGTGTTTTCCCCCGGACGCCACCGAATACGACTGTCTGGCCCTGGCCCCCGCTGCCCCGGGCTTTACCGCCCTGGTGACCACCTGGGTGAATTTTGCCTATGGCGGAAAGATTCCCCCGGACAAGGCCTTTACCGGGGCCCTTGATTTCTGCCGTTCCCTGCTTGCCCCGGCGGATTTTTCGGTCCCAGGAACGATCCATGAATAAATATGGGACTATTTTTGTCATCTGCCTGGGGGTCCTGGTCCTCGTGGCCTTGGCGGGATACGCCCTCTTTGAAATATACCCCACCACCAATTACCGCCGGCCTTCCGTGGAAAGCCTATCCAACGAGTACCTGGCCCTGGATCGCTGGCTGCAAAAAACCGGCCATCCCCTCAAAACTACTACCGCCGGAAGTCCTGCGCTGCTGGACCATCTTTCGGAAAAAACCCTGCTGATCCAAAGTTCCCGGTTTGACTGGTCCGGGGAAGCCCCCGGCGCCCTTCGATCCTGGATTGAGGCGGGGGGTAATCTGGTGGTTTTTTCGGATTTACCCTGGTACGAGGATGAGGAGGAAGACCTGTCGAATTTTCTGGCGGGATTTGGTATAACCATGGAAAAAACTTCCCCGTATAATGTAGATGAGGAGGATGAGGAAGCGGAGGAAACCATTCCGGACAACCCGGAAGCGGATCCTATGGCCGCTGAACCGGCCCTGGACTTTGATGTCCACTTTCTGGTGGAGGAAAAATCCGATGCCCGTATCCTGCAGGATCGCGGGGGTAACATCCGGATGGTTTCCGTGTTCTGGGGAGCGGGTTCGCTTACCGTGTCGGGGACTCCCTATTTTATGTGGTCCGCCACTATTGGGGAAAACCAAAACGCCCGCCTGGCTTGGCACATCACCGGGGCCCTGGACCGGGAAAACCGGGGGATCTATTTTATCCGGGGAAAGGAGCCGGCTGCGGGGTTATGGGGGGAATTGTCGGAACGGGGCAATATCACCCCCCTGGTGGTGTCGGCCCTGATCCTGGTCATCACCGGGTTCTGGATGGTTATACCCGCCTTTGGCCGGCCGGTCAGGGATGAGGAGCGGCCCGGTAAACCTATCGGAGAACGGTTCCGCGCGGAAAGCCGGTTTCTGCGGAAATACGGGGCCCTGGACCTCTACCTTGACGCGTATGTTGAAGAACTATGGAATAAACTCCGCATCCGCCGGGGCTTATTCCACCCGGATCAGATGGTACCGATCCTGGCCGAACTCTGGGATATGGATGCCCCGGGGGTAGAAAAAATCATCCATCCCCAGGGAAGGTTACGATACCGGGATTTTGTGAATTATATACGGCTTATAGAAAACACCGAGGAGCGTTTATGAATGAGGTTACCTATTCCGTTGAATCCGCCGCGGAAGCCATTGGGGCGGTAAAGGAGCAAATAGCCACGGCCTTTATCGGTCAGCTCGGCCTGGTGGATCATGCCCTGATCACCCTCCTCGCCGGGGGGCACCTCCTGGTGGAAGGGGTCCCCGGTTTGGGCAAGACCCTCCTGGTCCGGTCCATTGCCATGGCCATAGGCGGGGACTCCAAGCGGGTCCAGTTTACCCCGGACCTGATGCCCAGCGACATCACCGGGAACATCATCCTCGACGCCTCCTCGGGGCGGTTTATAACCCGCAAGGGGCCGGTTTTTACCAACCTTTTTATTGCCGATGAGATCAACCGGGCCCCGGCAAAAACCCAGGCCAGCCTTTTTGAAGCCATGCAGGAACTCCAGGTAAGCCTGGACGGGGAAAGCCATCCCCTGCCCGAGCCTTTTATGGTACTGGCCACCCAGAATCCCTATGAACATGAGGGAACCTACCCCCTGCCGGACGCCCAAAAGGACCGGTTCCTTATGAAGGTGCTGGCGGATTACCCCGATATGGAAGAGGAAAAAACCATGGTAACCCGGATCCTGGCGGGGACCACCGGGGCGGAACTTTCGGTGTCCGCGGTTTCTCCGGTGTTAACTCCCGCGGGTTTAACGGGTATTCAACGGCTGGTCTCGACATTACGGGTAGATCCGGCCATTGTCGACTATGCCGTGCGGCTGGTTACCGCCACCCGGAAAACCCCTGTGCTGGAAACCGGGGCCGGTCCCCGGGGCAGCCTTGCCCTGATCCGCTGCGCCCGGGCCCGGGCCCTGATGGAAGGCCGGGACTTTGTCCTCCCCGATGACATCAAAGCCCTGATCCTCCCGGTCCTGGCCCACCGGCTGACCCTTTCCGCGGAAAGCGAACTGGAGGGCTCAAGCCCCCGGATGGTTCTGGAAAGCCTGGCCGCCAAAATAGAAGCCCCCCGGTCATGAAACCCGGCGCCGGCCTCTTTATTGCCGCCCTCCTCTGGCTCCTCCTGGGGGCCGCGGCTTTTTTCTCCTCCGCCCTTTCCCTGGCGTGGTTTCTTACGGGTCTTTCCCTGCTCCCCCTGATCATCGCCGATGGCCTGGTAACCCGCCTGCTCTACGGCAGCCTTGAGGTCTCCCGGGATATCCCCTTCTCCCTGGCCCTGGGGGAGCCCTGCCGGGTTACCCTCCGGTTCCGGGCGTCCCCGGAGGGACTCCTCCCCTTTGGGATCCTCCTCTTTGATCTCTACCCCGATTCCATGGGATGTACCGGGTTTCCCACCCCGCTCCAACGGAAATCCCTACAAAACCGGGGTATTTTGGTCTTTGAATATACCCTTATCCCCCTGGATCGGGGGGTCTGGGAATTTTCCGGACTGGAATTGTGCTATCACTCCCCGCTCCGGTTCTGGTCGCGGAAGGTTTTCCGGCCCTGTATAAGCCGGGGGCGGACGTACCCGGACTTTAAAAAACTCAAACAAGCCGCCGGCAAGGATCTGCGGGGAATTTGGGAACTTACCGGCCGGATCCCCCGCAAGCGGGGACAGGGGATGGAATTTCTCGACCTTCGGGAATATCAACCGGGGGATTCTGTCCGGGCCATCGACTGGCGGGCCACGGGCAGGCGGGGCAAGGTGATAATCCGGGAATACCAGGAGGAGCAGGATCAACAGGTGTTGTTTATCCTGGACTCGGGATACCGGCTGCACCGCCGCGAGGGGGAGTACCTGCAATTTGACAGCGCCCTGAATGCGGTGCTGCTCCTCTCCTATGCGGCCCTGAAACACGGGGATTCCGTGGCGGCCCTCAGCTTCGGCGCGGAAGAACGGTGGCTGCCCCCGGGTAAGGGGCCGAGGGCCCTGACCGGGCTGTTAAACAAACTCTACGACCTAAAAAGCGCCCCGGTCCCCTCGTCCCCCTTTTCCGCCCTGGAAAACGCACTGAGCCGGGTCCACCGCCGTACTTTCATCATCCTGATCAGCAATTTCCGGGAAGAAGACGGGGAATCCCTCTCCTGGATCCTCCCCCGGATCCGGGAACGGCATCTCCTCCTCCTGGTAAACCTCCGGGAAAAAGAAGCGAAGGAACTCGCCTTCCGCCAACCCCAGAACGCCCAGGAATTCGCCGAGCGGGCCGCGGCGCGGTTCTATCTCCGTTCCCGGCAGCGGCTCTACAAAACCTGGGAACACCTGGGTCTCCTGACCCTGGAGACTTCTTCCACGGACATTTCCTCGGACCTGATAAACCGCTACCTGCTGGTCAAACGTTCCGGCCGTTTATAGGGAACTAATTAACTCATGTTACGCAGTTACACAGGAAGAATAGGATTAACCACGAACGACACGAACAGCACGAACTTTTGCTTCGATATTCCGCTTGGGACCCTTGCGTACCATGAGTTATATAAGATATGTTACTATAGGTAAGGAAAACAACGAAAATGAAGAAACTTTTTGGGTTGATTATCGTTCTGTTGGTCGGAGTAGTCCTGATTGGCTGTGCAACTATTCAATCATTGCAACAGATTGAACAAGAAATAAACAACCGCGGAGCAAGCTCCGCGGTATTTCTTACTTTGTAATCTAATCGAATAATTCCAGCTGTTTATTTTCATATATCTTTGCAT
>NZ_JAJQRC010000064.1:0-11560 GCF_046533115.1 Treponema sp. TIM-1 | reverse complement strand
ATTTCCACGGTACTCAAGAAGATCAAGGACTGTATCGACAAGATCACCAACTCCACCAACGCGGTACTCAACAAGTTCGAGGCCATAGACAACGAGGTAAAGACCGTCACGGATCAGGAAGAAAACATCCGGAACGCCATGGAGGAACAGGGCCAGGGGAGCCACCAGATCCTGGAATCAATCGCCCAGCTGAACGAAATCACCCGGATGGTCAAGGGCGGTTCCACGGAGATGCTGGAGGGGAGCCGGGAGATTATCCAGGAGAGCAAAAACCTGGAGATGGTGACCCAGGAGATCACCAACGGGATGAATGAGATGGCCAGCGGCGCGGACGAGATCAACGTAGCGGTAGACCGGGTGAATGTCATCAGCAGTCAGAACAAGGAGAATATCGAAATCCTGGTTAAGGAAGTTTCCAAATTTAAGGTGGAATAATTAACCACGAACCACCCGAACCTCACGAACAAAAGAGAGGATTCAGGTATAGGTTCCGAAATATCGAAGCAAAAAACCTCACAAACAAAGAGGGGATTCAGGTATAAATTCCGGAATATCGAAGTAAAAGTTCGTGGTGTTCGTGTGGTTCGTGGTTTTTTTGTCTTTTGTTGAACTGAGAATTGCCTCGGTTGAAAAAAAATCGATATATCTATACACTTAAACCGGAATGAACAAGATCTTAAAAGCAAAAATTATGGAGGCTTTCTCGTCGGTACTTCCCATCACCGCGATTGTTCTTATTGCAAGCGTGTTTCTGGTCCCGGTCCCGGCCGGAACCATTCTGATGTTCCTGGTCGGCGCCTCGCTTCTGATTATCGGGATGGGGTTTTTTACCCTGGGGGCGGATATGGCCATGATGCCCATAGGGGAAGGGATCGGCATTCAGCTTACCCGGTCCTCCAACCTCTTTCTGGTCCTCCTGGTGAGTTTTATCATGGGCCTCATCATCACCATCGCCGAGCCGGACCTGCAGGTTCTGGCCCTGCAGGTGCCCTCCATACCGCCCCTGGCCCTGATTTTGACCGTTGCCGTCGGGGTGGGGCTTTTTCTGGTCATCGCCGTCCTCAGGACCTTCCTCAAGATCCGCCTCTCGGTACTCCTGATAATCTTTTACCTCATCGTATTTGCGGTTGCCTTTCTTGCCCCCAATAACTTCATCCCCGTGGCCTTTGATTCCGGGGGGGTTACCACCGGCCCCATCACGGTCCCCTTCATCCTGGCCATGGGGGTCGGGGTTGCCGCTGTCCGCAGCGACAAGGACTCCCAGAACGACAGCTTCGGCCTGGTCTCCCTTTGCAGCGTGGGGCCCATTCTGTCGGTACTCATCCTGGGGATATTTTTTAAGCCCACCGGGGCGGATATTGAAAGCCATGTGGTTCCCCTGATCGAAACCTCCCAGGATGTGGTCAAAACCTTTGCCCTGGAAATGCCCCATTACCTGGTGGACGTACTGTACGCCATGGCGGCGCTGGTGATCTTTTTTGTGATCTTCCAGTTTATTTCCCGGCGCTTCAAAAAACATCAGCTCGCCCGGATCGCCGTGGGTTTTTTTTATACCCTCCTGGGGCTGGTGGTCTTTTTAACCGGGGTGAATGTGGGCTTTATCCCCGTGGGACAGCTTTTAGGCTCGGAATTGGCCGCTTCCCCCCTTAAGTGGATCCTGGTCCCGCTGAGCATGGTCATCGGGTATTTTATCGTAGCCGCCGAACCCGCGGTTCACGTATTGACCAAACAGGTGGAAGAAATATCCTCGGGTTCCATATCCCAAAAAAACATGAACCGGGGCCTTTCCATCGGCATGGCCTCGGCCCTGGCCATAACCATGATCCGCATCCTCACCGGCATTTCCATCATGTGGATCCTCATCCCCGGCTATGCCGTTGCGCTGATCCTGACCTTTTTTGTCCCCCGGATCTTTACCGGTATTGCCTTTGATTCCGGGGGGGTGTGCAGCGGCCCCATGACCTCCACCTTCCTGCTGCCCCTGGCCATGGGGACCTGCGAGGGCATTGGCGGGGATCTTATGACCGATGCCTTTGGAATTGTAGCCATGGTGGCCATGGCGCCGCTGCTGGTCATTCAATTTATGGGTCTTATGTACGGCCGTAAGCTGAAAGTTTCCGCGCAGAAGACCGAAGCGGTTCTTGAAACCATCAGTGAAGAAAATGCGGGAGAGATCATAGAATTTGAGGAGGAACCCGCTCATGAGTGAAGATACTAAGTTGCCGATAATAAAGTTTCTCGTCTTTATCATCGACTGGAATAAAATCAAGGTAATTTCCACGGTTTTTGAAGAAGAAAACGTCCGCTTCCATTTTATCAGCAAGGGCCGGGGAACCGCCAGTTCGGAAATTCTTGATCTTCTGGGGATTGGGGGCAGCGAAAAGGCGGTTATCTTCAGCCTTGAGCAGGAGATCATGGTGCCTGCCCTGATCCGGGGGGTCCGAAAAAAACTCGGCTCCCAGGCTGCCGGCGCGGGTATCGTCTTTACCATTCCCCTTTCGGGGATAAACAATCCTATTCTCAAAGTCTTTAAAGAGAGTATTATCAAAAATCTCAATATTTCGTCCGGAGAGGAAGGGGAAATAATGAACACCGAAATAAAACACGATCTGATTGTTTCTATTGTAAACCAGGGGTACAGTGATGAATTTATGACCGTTGCCCGGGAAGCCGGCGCCGGCGGGGGTACGGTGATCAACGCCCGGGGCCTGGCCCATAAGGGGCCGGTCAAATTTTTCGGCGTCTCGGTTCAGGATGAAAAGGAGATCATCATCATCATCGCCGGCCGGGAGCGGAAGGCCGCCATTATGCAGGCGGTAAGCCAGGCCTACGGCATTACCACGGCGGCGGGGGGGATCATCTTCTCCCTGCCCGTGGACCATGTGATGAGCCTTAATCAGGAAGAATTCAGATAATTATTATATAATAAGGAGTTATAAATTGGAAAAACGCCGCTATTTTTTTACCTCAGAATCCGTTGGGGAGGGTCATCCCGATAAGCTCTGCGATCAGATTTCCGACGCTATTTTGGACGCCTGCCTGCGGGATGATCCCCAAAGCCGGGTGGCCTGCGAAACCTTTGCCTCTACCTCCATGGTCCTGGTGGGGGGGGAAATAACCACCAAAACCTTTGTGGACTTTCAGCAGATAGTCCGGGAGGTGGCAAAACAGGTGGGGTATACCAACCCGGACTACGGCCTGGATTATCAATCCATGGCAGTACTGGACATGATCCACAGCCAATCCCCGGATATCAGCCAGGGGGTTTCCGGTACGGGCCTGGAGGAATACAAGGGCCAACAGGGCGCCGGGGATCAGGGGATGATGTTTGGGTTCGCCTGTAATGAAACCAAGGAGTTTATGCCCCTGCCCATCACCCTGGCCCATCAGGTCCTCATCAGGGCCACGGAACTGAGGAAAAACAAAACCATCCCCTGGCTTAGACCGGACGCCAAAAGCCAGATCACCGTAGAATACGAAGACCATAGGCCCCTGCGGATAGACGCGGTGGTGGTTTCCCATCAGCATGATTCCGACATTTCCTATGGGGATATTAAGGAAGCGATCATTAGCCAAATCATCCAACCCATCCTGGAGCCGTTGGGCCTTTTGGATAAAAACACCAAGTATTTTATCAACCCCACCGGCCGTTTTGTGGTGGGCGGGCCCTACGGCGATACGGGACTGACAGGGAGGAAGATCATCGTGGACACCTACGGCGGCATGGGCCGTCACGGGGGCGGGGCGTTCTCCGGCAAGGACCCCACCAAGGTGGACCGGTCCGCCGCATACATCGCCCGGTATGTCGCCAAAAACATCGTGGCCGCAAAACTGGCGGAACGCTGCGAGGTGGAATTGGCCTATGCCATCGGGGTTCCTTTCCCGGTTTCGGTGATGGTGGATACCTTTGGAACCGCCGTGGTGGACGAGCGCCGTATCGAAGGGGCGATTCCCAAAATTTTCGACCTTTCCCCCGCGGGGATCATCGCCTCCCTGGACCTCCGGCGGCCTATCTACCAAAAAACCGCCGCCTACGGCCATTTTGGCCGGGCCGGTTTTCCCTGGGAGAAAACCGACAAGGCGGAAGCCCTTAAGCGGGAAATAGGCTGACCCCGAAACCATGAACGGCGGGGAGCTGCGTCAATCCATCCGCGACCACGGGGAAGTCAGCTTTTCCCGGTCCGGCGGCCCCGGCGGGCAGAACGTCAACAAGGTCAACACCAAGGTGTGCCTGCGTCTCAGTTTGGCCGCCCTCCGGGGGCTTTCCGGGGGGGAATTAACCCGCCTCCGGGAAGTCCTGGCTGCCCGGCTTTCCCAGGGGGAAGCCGGGCCGGAATTGGTCATCGCCTCCAGCGAGGAGCGGTCCCAGCGGACCAACCTGGAACGGGCCTATGCCCGGATGGAAGCCCTGATCGCCGCCTCCGCCCGGCTCCCCAAACACCGCCGGCCCACCAAGCCCTCCAAGGCGGCCCGGGAACAACGGCTGCATACCAAGCGCCTGCGGGGCCAAAAAAAAGCGGGCCGCCGCTTTTCCCCGGCAGACGACTGATAAAGAGCTGGTTAAGAAATTTACCACAAAGGCGAAGAAGGCGAAAAAGGTAGGAAGGAAAAAAAGGAAGAATAATTAAGAGAGGAGTGAGGACATGGTCTTCCTATTCTTAATTCTTCTCCTTCCTTCTTCGCCTTATGCGCCTTTGTGGTTAATTCTTTTTAATGCCATGGTACCAGGCCTTGGATGGTGCCTTTGTGGTGAATTCTCTTTAATGCCATGGTGCTAAGTGCAGAGAAGCTTTGCCAGGGATGCTTCTTCGCCGGGGGACAGGAGTCCCGGCAGGATCAGGGGCTGGGTGGGGGTTGGGGGGAGGAGGAAGCCCTGGGTAAGGAAAGCGCGGAAAAGATCGGCATAAAAAGCCGCGTCCGGGCTTTCCGGGAGGGTAAGGTATATGCCCTGGGGCTGCCACCGGCTCCGGGGCAGGGCCCTTGCTATTTTGGGAAACCGGGGGGTTCCCCGCTCCGGGGCGGCGAGGAGGTCGTAGACGGCCCGGACCATGGCGGCCAGAATCGCCGGGGAAACCGGATCCGATGGGGGGAACCGATGGCTTTGGGATTTTTCCAGGACCAGGACCTGGGGCGTGCCGGGCCAGGGAAGGGGCAGGACCGGCCGTTGGATTGGCGCCTCCGGGGAAAGGGCAGCCGTCTCCCCGGTGTTGAGGAAGGGCCGCCAGAGCCACAGGTCTGCCGGCCCGGCCTTTGGGGCGGCAAAGGCGGGATCCAAAAAAGGCGCCCCGGGATCGCGGCCCGCCCGCTCCAGGGCCCGGGAAAGGGAAATTTCATCGGCGTATACCCGGAAATCCCCTTCGGGAAAAAGCCGGGCCAGGGCCTTGAAAAAGCGGCCGGCCAAAGGGTGGGGAAAAGGCGCAAAAAGCCCCCGTTCGGCGGTATTTTTAAAATCCCGGAGAACTCCGGCGGGGGTATGCCCCAAAAGGGCCGCCCCCCCAAGCTGCCAGAGATCGACCAAACGGCGGCCCTGGTCGGTATAGAGCCGGAAATCCCGGGCCCGGCGTATCACCGGTATCAATCCGGCAGGGGGGGCCAAGGGTTCTTGATCCTTTGTTTCCATAGACGCTTATTCTTCCCCTATTTTAGTGATCCGGGAACTTTGGTGGCGGCTTAAAAAACGGAGCTCTTTCCCCGTGTCAAACCGGGCAAGGATCACCGGACCTTCTTCGCTTTCCCGGATCTCCGTCACCCCCCCGTACCCGTAGTCATCGTGGAAAAGCCGGCCCCCCACCTGCCATTGGCCGTCGGAAGAACGGGTTTGCTTCCCCCGGGATGGCGGGGCCTTTCTGGGGGTTTTCGCAAAACCATAGGGGACCGTGCCGATAACCCTGAGGGAGGACTGGTCAATTTCCCGCAGGAACAAAGAGGGGTCCATGGGGGCGGTACGGCCGTACATACGGCGGACGGCACAGGAGCTGATATAGAGCTCATCCATGGCCCGGGTGGCGCCCACATAGAAAAGCCGCCGCTCCTCCTCCAGGTCTTCCCATTCCTTATCGTCCCGGGGAAACACCCCCTGCTCCAGCCCGGTCATGATGACCCGCCGGAATTCAAGGCCCTTGGTATTGTGGTAGGTGATCAGGGTAACCGTATCATGGTTTTTGTCCTTATCCTCCTTCCGTTCCTCCTCAAAGGAACGATCCAACTCAATGTGTTCCAGAAATTCCAGAAGCCCTTCCGTGGTGGCGGTGTAAAGGCTTGCGGCGTTGGCCAGTTCCTGGAGATTATTGAGCCGCTGGTTCCCCGATACCTCGTCATGGGAACTATGGTATTCGGCGAGGCCCGTATCCATCACCACCTGTACCACACAGAGGGAAAGCCCCTCCCCGGCGCGGAGCCCCTCCCGCTTGGCCTTTTCTTCTTTAGTATCCTTTTTTTCCGCGGTCCCCGCCAGGATAGAACAGCTCTTTTCCATCACCGCGAGAAAGGCGTTAATCCCCGACTGGGCCTTGGCGGGTAATGAAGGGAGGAGCCGTTTTGCCGCTACGGCCAGATCCCCGTCGGGCGTCCCCGCTTCAACCCCATCGGCCAGGCCCCCCAGGAAAGCCTCCCCCAGGATGCGGTCCACCGTGGCGGCTCCTACCCCCCGGGTGGGTTTGTTCACCACCCGGCGAAAGGCCACCTCGTCCCGGGGGTTCACCAAAAAGGAAAGCAGGGCCAGGGCATCCTTGATCTCCTCCCGCTCATAGAACTTCAGGGTCCCCACCACCCGGTAGGGGATGCGGCGCCGGAGGAATTCCGTCTCGAATCCCAGGGACTGGGCATTGGTCCGGTAGAGGATGGCCCAATCGGCATAGGCGGCCCGGGGTTCCTTGTCCCGGGAGCGTTCGATAAGGTTGGCGCAAAAAACCGCCTCCTCGTCCTGGTCAGGAAGAAAGGCCAGCACCGGGGTTTTGCCGTTCCCCCGTTCGGCCCGCAGCTCCTTTCCCAGCCGGTCCCGGTTGTTATCCACCACCGAAGAAGCCACCTTGAGGATGGGAACCGTGGACCGGTAGTTCCGTTCCAGCCGGATGATGTCCGTGCCGGGGAAACGATCCGGAAATTCCAGGATATTCTTTACCTCCGCCCCCCGAAAACGGTAGATGGATTGATCGTCATCCCCCACCACACAGACATAGGTTTCAGGACCGGCCAGCTCTTTGAGCAGCTCAAACTGGGCGATATTGGAATCCTGGTATTCGTCCACCAGGATAACCCGGAAACGGTCATGGAAGCGCCGGGCCACCTCGGGCAGGGCCCGGAGGATCTCCACCGGTTTTTTGATGAGATCCCCAAAATCCACGTTGCCGATCTGCCGAAGCCGTTCCTCGTACCGGGCATAGAGGTCCCGAAAATCCTTCCGGTAGTTGATAAGGTCCAATTCGGGGTCCTGGGGGGTAAGAAAATAATCCTTGGCCCGGGCAATGCTGTGGGCGATTTCCTTTACCTCCGCCTTGGGGGCGTTTTCCATGATGGTCCCCAGGAGGGCCACCGAATCATCGTCATCGTAGATGACAAACCCCGAATCAAGGCCCCCCTGGGGGCCGTTCCGCCGGAGAAACCATGCCCCAAAGGAGTGGAAGGTCCGCAGCATGGCCTCCCCGGCCCGTTCGTCGATGAGCCGGGCCCGCTCGGCCATTTCCCGGGCGGCCTTGTTGGTAAAGGTTACCGCCAGGATCGCCCGGGGGTCCAGGCCCCGTTCCCGTACCAGATAGGCTATCTTGGTGGTGATCACCCGGGTTTTTCCCGACCCGGCCCCGGCCAGGATAAGCAGGGACCGGCCCTCATGGAGTACCGCTTCCCGCTGTTCGGGGTTCAAGGTGGCAAGGTAGGGGGGAAGCCCTCCGTCGCTTTTCATGAAACAAACCCTCCCGGCAGGGCAGCGACTTCCAGGTCAAACCCGGCCCGGGCAAACACCCGGCCCGGGATCAGGGTTCCGGGGACGAGTTCCTCCTCCGAGGTGATCACCGCGGCGCCGTCCACCTCCGGGGCCTGGGAAAAGAGGCGCCCCAGGTAGAGCTTCCCCTCCCCGCCCAGGGCGGAAGCCCTGGGGGTAAACCCCTCCTCCACCAGGACCGGCAGTTCCCTGCCGATAAAACGTTCCATCCGTTCCTGGGTGATGGGGATCTGCTGCGCTTCGATCCGGGCCTTCCGCTCCGTTGCGAGCTTTCCGGGGACCCGGCCCTTCAGGGCATAGGCGGGGGTATCCTCCTCCCGGGAGTACACAAAAACCCCGAGCCAATCCAACCGGGCCTTTTCCTGGAAATCCAGGAGGGCCTGGAAATCCTCTTCGGTTTCCCCGGGAAAGCCCGTCAGAAAGGTGGACCGGATCACTCCGTCCGGCAGGGCGGTCCGTATTTCCTCTATCAGGGAAAGGTAGGTCTGCGGATCCCCCCGCCGGTTCATGGCCCGCAGGATTCCGGGGGAACCGTGCTGAAAGGGGAGGTCGAAATAGGGGAGCAGCCGGGGATCCTGCCGGATGATATCCAGCAGGGGCCGGGGAAAATTATCCGGGTGGATGTAGAGGAGGCGCACCCAAAAATGACCCTCCAGCCGGGTCAGGGCCTCCAGGAGCCGGGGGAGCCCCGGATTGGGGAAGACATCGGCGCCATAAGAACCCAGGTCCTGGCCGATAAGGTTTATCTCCACCACCCCCCGATCCAAGAGCCGTTGGCACTCCCGGAGGATCCCCTCCACCGGCCGGGATCGCAGGGGACCCCGGATTAGGGGAATGGCGCAGAAGGAACACCGGTTATCGCAGCCTTCGGAAATTTTGACATAGGCGGAACCGGGCAGGGATAACAGGGGCCGTTCCCCCTCATACGGAGATCCTTCCGCCGGCAGGGCCCCTTCCGCCGGAACCAGAGCCCGGGTCTTCCCGTGCAGGGCAGAATCCGCCGCATCAATGATCCGGGCCAGGTCTCGGTTGCCAAAGAGCAGATCCGCCTCGGGCAGGGATTCGGCCAATTCCGAAGCATACCGCTGGGCCAGACAACCCGCGAGGAGGACTTTTTTTTCGGGATAGGCCTTTTTATACCGTAAAACCGCGTTTATCGATTCCTGCTTGGCCGTTTTTATAAAACCGCAGGAATTGATGATAATAAGGTCCGCCTCCACCGGATCCGCGGCCACCGCCCAGCCGGATCTGTCCAGGGCCCCCATCATGGTTTCCGCATCAACCTGGTTTTTTACACACCCAAAGGGATCAAGATAATAGCGCGCCATCTTATTCAAGACGGGCCACGACCAATCGGTACCGACCGTCATCATCCCGAATCCAGCGAAGATCCGCTACCACCACCTCACCGGCCCCGCCTATTTCCATGGGCATGGTCCGGCCCCCGCCGGTAACCTGGAGTTTTACCGCCGCGGCATTGGAAACCCAAATTCGGATGCCGTTTTGGGCCTGTATATTCAACTCATCGGTTCTTTGAAAGTACCGCTCATTCCGGCCCTGCCGGTCCCGTTCCGCGAGAATTTCCCAGCGGAACATGCAGTACCCCTGAAAATTCGCCTGCAGGGTAAAGGGGTAGGGGGTGGGGGAGGAAAAGATCACCGCCGAGGGAGACACGGGCGCCGGAATTTCCGGGACCGGGTCGCCGGAAACCGCGGGCGGGGCTTCTTCGGTAAGGCGGGTATCGTTGTTTTGTTCGATCCGGATCAAGGCTCCGGCGGCAGCGTCATTTTTGGCATAATCCGCGGCAGTTACCCTGATATCGCCGATCCCGTCCCCGTTCAGGTCCAGATCCACGGTCTGACTCATATCGAAGTTCACCGTTCCGCCGGGGGTGGTGATGGTCAGCAGTTCCCCCAGGCCGGAGAGTTCCAAGCGGTACCGGGTGGTCCCCAGGGGAACCAGGACGGCGTCTCCCCGGTAAAAGCGCCGTTCCATGGAGGGTTCATCCAGGGTATATACCGCCGCTTCCCGGGGCGTAACATCGGCGGCAGCTTTGGGGGGGAAATACCGGATAAAAAAATAGATCCCGCCCCCGGCAAGCCCCAGGACCAGCAGGATGATAAAGGTCATGAGCAAAATCTTGGGGACCCGGGACGGGGATTTTAAAAGTTCTTCCACCGGAATCGGCTGTTCCTGAATTTTCAAGGCCCGGTAAAGGGAAATAAGATCTTCCCCCTGAAACCCAAGATATTCACCGTAGTTGCGCAAAAAACCCAGGGCATAGGCTTCTCCGGGAAACACGGAAAAGTCTTCCCGCTCCAGGGCTTCCAGGTAGCGGCCGGCGATATTCGTATCCCGGCCCACCTGATCAAGGGTATATTTTTTACTTTCCCGGGCGGATTTTAACTTTTCTCCAAGCGATTCCACAGGATTTTTCCTCCCACCCACTATCTTTAACTAAAAAAACTACCATTTCTCCGGGACCCGCGCCTGCTTTTCAGAGCGGAAGGGCTCATTCACTGTCCCTGAACAAAAAATTATTGTACAAATTGGCCGAAGCCGGGGAATCATAGATAAACCGCTGCTCCGGTATGCCCTGATTGATTTTAATTTCCGAAAAATCAAAGCGGACAATGCTATCGGCAATGGTCCTTCCCTCGATACGCCGGATCAGTTTGGTATTCGGGGCAATATCCAGAAAAATCTCCCTGAAATTTTCACTCGCCGCCCGCCGGGTAAGGCGCAGCTTAACCACCAGTTCATTTGAACCCGGCTCCAGGGCTACCGGCGCCGGGCCGGTCACAAAGGCGGGCACATAATTGCGCCGGAGGAGCAAAAGCCCCTGGGCGGTGGCCATGGACGCCCCTGAAGGCCGCCGGGACCCGGAAATAACCTGGTTCAAAACCGCCTGATATTCGGGAAGATACATGGTGAGGAGATTCCCGTCGTAGAGGATAACCTGGTTGGCGGGGCTGGTAAAATCGATCCGGAGGAAGGACGGGATAAGATGGTTTACCGTCCCATACATGGTGCTGTTTCCGGACCGGATAGTGATTCGGGCCTCGTAATCCCGGATATTTCCATAGTTTTCCGCCACCGATTCCAGGTATCGTTCGGCGGTAACAATCTCCTGAGCATACAGAACAAAAAGCCCCTGCAAGAGCAAAAGAGCAAAAAAACGCCTTTTCAACCTGATAACCTCGTATTTTTATCATAACCGAAAGGACCGGTAAAATACAAGGGTTCGGCTAAAACTGTACTAGAGAAAATAACCACAAAGGCGAAGAAGGAAGGAGTTAAGGAAGGAGAGGAGTTAAGGGAGGAGAGAGGAGTTAGGAGTTGAAAAATTACCCTCCCTCTCCTAACTCCTCTCTCCTAACTACTTCTCCTTCGCCTTCTTCTCATTTAATTGACCACGTAGTGGTCTACTTTGCGCCTTTGTGGTGAATTTCTTAAATTCTGTATATGCATGGCCGTTTAGTGTTTATAAGGTACTGCGGGAAGAGGAAATTTCTATTGCGTATTGGCCGGGTATGGGTTATACTAATCCCATGATTCATGTACCGGCAGAATTTTTTAACCCCCCCCCCCCCCCCCCCCCCAAACTCTCTGAAAAAGTGAGTA